>OMQN01000026.1 GCA_900313235.1 uncultured Prevotellaceae bacterium
GGGGTCCCACCTCTTCCCATTCCGAACAGAGAAGTTAAGCCCGCTTGCGCCGATGGTACTGCAATGCAATGCGGGAGAGTAGGAGGCCGCCACTTTTTTCAGAGAAGAGAGAAGCCCTGTTTCAGTAATGAGACAGGGCTCTTTCGTGTTTGTATTACAACTGCATTTGGGAATCAAGACCTGTCGCTTTGATTCTTCAAAATGTGGTTTTTAAATAAATGGGGTTAGAGATGATTTTGTTGCTTAAAGTGGATCACTTCAGAACCGACCCGTCTTTTTTCTAAGTGAATTATTCAGAACAGATCCAACATTTTTCTTTATTTTCTTTGCTATTTCAGAAATATTCTTTGTCTTTGCCTTGTCGTTCGGAGAAATGGACGATGACATTGAGGGGAGCGATTAAGCTTTGACCCGTCAGAGAATCTGCAAAATCAACGTGAATGGGCAAGAAGTCTGAAAGCTGCTTCTCCTGCAGTAGCATATATACTGCTCACTCCGCCATGGAGTTAGCTCACATATATACCTGCAGGTGTGAGCTGATTTCATTCTTACATTCACGGGTATTGCAGAACCTTCTGACTAAGAAAGAGAAGAAGGCTCACACTCTTTGTGCATAAGTAGAATACCCAATAATTAAAAACGTAGTTGAATGGATAATCCTTGGTTAAACATTTCGTAGAATAACACGATTGCGGATATTGACAAATCGTATATTATTCAAAAATACTGCTCTATAGAGACCAAAGAGGTGTTTGTCGTTGCGATGGCAGACAACGGGCAGCAAACGTTTGGAGAGTAATGCGAGAGAGCCGTAGCTGTCGCATGTGATATGAAGGCCATCAACCATCAAACGGCTTTTCAGCATTTCCCATGTGGTGGCGTCGTTTTCTATCAGCGCATGTTCTTTAACAAGATAGCCTTTCAAGGCTGGTAGGGTGACGAGCGTATTGATGGTCTTGCGTTGTGGAAAAAGGTCAGTGCGGTTGGTGGTGCGCTGCATGTCGAGTTCAAGCCTTATTACGTCTCCTCTGAGTTCCTTGCCGCAGTGTCACCTAAGGGATGGGGTTTCAAGGGCAACCTGCTGGGCGACAAGTCCGTTACCGTCGTCTTTGACTGTACCAAGCTGAAGCGAGCGGTACCAGGTTTCCAGGTTACCACCCGTTTCGACCAGGGGGGGCGCCGCTGTATTGCCTATCTCATGGAGCATCTGGAGTTGCAGGTCGAAGACCTGGAGTTCGAAAAATGGTGCGACTGGGTGATAGCTGCTCAGGAACAGGCCAAGCAAGCCCTGCTGTCTTCTATGCCGTAGGCAGGAATAGTGCAGGAAGTGATGTCGATGTGGTACGGATGCGAGAGGACATAATAACTCGATTGACACATAGCTGAAAAAAGACATCCTTTTTTAGGTAGATAAAGAGTTACGTTAGGATAGCACTTTGCTCGTGGGATTGTCCCAGAACATGCAAAGAATTTTGTTAAATTTGCAAAACAGCCTACAGCCTACATGATTTCTGTGTATACTTCTATGTTTCAATAAGATATTGATTTTTAAGCCTACATAATGCCTACATAAAGCCTACATAAAGCCTACATGATACCTACAGGGTGCCTACATTGTTGACGGGGTTGGGTTGATACGGATGCGGCTACAGCTGATACGGGTGTGGCTACAGCTGATACGGCGCTGTATTAGCTTGATTTGTCTCCGTATTAGCCACTTTTGCGTGTGGGCTGTTACATGACGGAACTGAGAGGTAAGGGCTCGCGGAAAAATATGACTGGTATTTTCCGTGTAGGCTCCATGTATGCTCCATGTAGACTTTATGTAGGCATTATGTAGGCTTAAAGTTCCGTAAAACGTTGAATAATAGGATGATAGTACAAATATATGTAGGCTGTAGGCTGTTTTGCATTTTCAAGCATAATTTTATTCAGCAGATATCGGCAGTTCAGCATGAGCTGCGAAGCGAGTACAGACTGGGTAATACATCTTTTAACACAATTTTGGGCAGGTAGTTGGATTTTTATGCTTATCTTTGCAGAACAATCTAGTTTGATAAGGTATGAGAAAACATTTGATGAGTGTTATAGTTGTTCTTGCTAGTGTGCTGTGCTCTTGTCAGAGCGAGCAAGAACAGGTGATGAATCCGACAGAAGATTCCAGTCAGTTCGTGACACTGACAGATGTTGTGCCCGACGTGATATTGGAGATACGCTATTTTGGTACCTATAATTTTGTGGGCGACCGCATTGACGGTTATCTGGAGCCTACCGCGCTACTTACCAAGGTGGCCGCTGACAGTCTGAAGGCAGTGAGCGACGACGTGATGGCTCAAGGCTATCGTCTGAAGATATATGATGCCTATCGTCCGCAGAAAGCTGTCGACCATTTTGTCCGTTGGGCAGAGAATGTGCCTGACATTCGTATGAGAGATTATTTCTACCCCGATTTGGACAAGAGCGTGCTCTTTGATCAGGAGTATATCTGTCTGAAGAGCGGTCACACCCGTGGCAGCACGCTCGATCTGACCCTCTTTGACATGAATACCGAGAAAGAACTTGACATGGGCGGAACGTTTGACTGGTTCGGCCCTGAGAGTCACCCCGACTTCTGTGGCAATTCTGAGACGGGCGAATATACGGGTGTCAACCAGCAGAGCCCCAAGGGTCGTCGCATTACTGCCGAGCAGTTTGCCAACCGCATGATACTGCGTGAGGCTATGATGCGTCACGGCTTTAAGCCTTTCGATACCGAGTGGTGGCACTTCACACTGAAGGACGAGCCATTCCCCGATACCTATTTTACCTTCCCCGTAAAACAGTTGAATGCAGTACGCTGATGTCATCTTACCAGTGCCGTTGCATGCTACCTTTACCTATGCAATCCCTGAAGGGATGCATGTCGTAGAGGGAGTACGGGTATTGGTGCCTTTCGGTAGGGGAAAGAAGTATGTCGGTCTGGTAGACCGCGTCCACGACCAGCAGCCGCAAGGATATGCTGTGAAACCGATTGAGTCGGTGATGGATGTGACTCCTATCGTTACAGGTTCCCAGCTGAAGCTGTGGCACTGGATAAGTGACTATTACCTGTCACCCATCGGTGATGTGTATAAGGCGGCCTTGCCAGGTGGTTTGAAAGCAGAAGACGGTTATAAACCCAAGACAGAGACCTATATCCGGCTGACGGAGCAGTATAGGAATGTGACAGCCCTGCATGTGGCCCTTAACGTGCTGGCACGTGCCAAGAATCAGTTGAATGTCTTTACGGAGTATCTGGCGCTGTCGGGGTGGGACCAGATGGAGGACGAGACTGCTGAGGCAAAACCTCAGCCTACGGAGAAGCAGCCCGCAGAGGTGACCCGCGAGGAGCTGATGAATGTTGCTGGCTGTACGTCTGCTACGCTGAAACAGCTGGAACAGCGACAGATGCTGGAAACCTATGAGGTGGAGGTGGGACGCCTGAACCATGGTGGCCCCTACCGTCCTGAACTCATCAAGAAGCTAAGTGCCGCTCAGTCGGAGGCATATAACCAGATACTGCTGTCGATGATGAAGAAGCAGGTGACGCTGTTGCATGGTGTGACGTCGAGTGGTAAGACAGAGATATACATCCATCTGATACAGCGGGCGTTGGAGCGCAAAGAACAGGTGCTGTTCCTGATGCCTGAGATAGCGCTGACGGTCCAGATGATGCAACGTCTGCAGCGTATCTTCGGTGACAAGCTTGGCATCTACCACTCCCGCTATTCCGATGCAGAACGTGTGGAAATCTGGCAGAAACAGTTGTCGGAGAATCCATACGACGTTATCCTTGGCGCCCGTTCGGCTGTGTTCCTGCCTTTCCAGCGCCTAGGACTGGTCATTGTCGATGAGGAGCACGAAACATCTTATAAGCAGCAAGACCCTGCTCCCCGCTATCATGCCAGAAGCGCAGCTATTATGATGGCTGCACAAATGAGGAATGAAACCAAGGTCCTGCTGGGTACGGCGACACCATCGTTGGAGAGCTACCATAACGCCATGACGGGTAAGTACGGACTGGTTGAGCTGAAGGAACGCTATCAAGGTATCGAACTTCCCGAGATACAGGTGGTGGATACCGCCGATTTGCAGCATCGTAAGATGATGCATGGGCCCTTCTCGCCCTTGCTGTTGACGCGGATGCGCGAGGCCTTGGAGCGTGGTGAACAGGTCATCCTGTTTCAGAATCGGCGTGGCTTTGCCCCAGTCGTGGAGTGCCGCCAATGTGGCTGGGTGCCCACCTGTCAGCACTGTGATGTCGCGCTGACCTACCACCGCCAACTGAACCAGTTGACGTGCCACTATTGTGGCTATACCTACCGCATCCCTACGGAGTGTCCGTGCTGCGGCTCTACCAATCTGCGCAGCCGAGGCTATGGCACGGAGAAGATAGAGGAGCAGGTACACGAGCTGTTTCCCGATGCCCGTATTGCCCGCATGGATCTGTCTCCGCAGGACGAACGAATATCCTTATTGGAACGCAGATGGTTACCAAAGGTCTTGACTTCGAGAAAGTCAGTGTGGTGGGCATTATCAATGCAGACTCCATGCTCAACTACCCCGACTTTCGAGCCTACGAGCATGCCTTCCTGATGATGGCGCAGGTCAGTGGGCGTGCAGGTCGTAAGGGAAAGCGCGGCCTCGTCATCCTGCAGACCAAGCAGAAGGAGGTGCCAGTGATTGGCCAGGTGGTGCGCAATGACTATACCTCTTTATATAAGGAACTGATAGCCGAGCGTCAGGCGTTCCATTATCCTCCTTACTACCATCTGGTCTATGTCTTCCTGCGCCATCGCCAGGAGAGCACGGTCAATACCGCTGCCATCGAGATGGGGTCCCGTCTGCGCCAGTGGTTTGGCGGAAGAGTGTTGGGGCCAGACAAACCCTCTATAGCTAAGGTGAAGTCGCAAAACATCCGCAAGCTCGTTCTGAAATTTGAGAACGGCATTGACATGCAGAAAGTCCGCGAGTACCTGTTGCTTGCGCAATCACAGATGCTCGCGGACAAACGCTATTCGTCGTTGCAGGTCAATTACGATGTAGACCCGTTGTGATTCTGATTCCGACGGGGGCGTCGGACATCCTTTTAGAGGTCAAGCTGGCAACCTATGCCCAGTACACGATTGGTACGTGTGAATGAATCGCTGGTACCTGGCTCTGGATAGTTCACTCGGTCGTAGTTGCCATAGTTGGTCTGGAAGTAAGCTGCCGATACAGTGATGTTATCCTTTACCTTGTAGCTGAAACCAAAACCGAGGCTGTAGCTGTTGACGACGAACGACATGTCGTTCATGTACTCATCTGTCAGTCCGTAGCGAGTCAGTTGACCACCACATGATACATTCAAACGGTCGGTAACATCCCACTCGACACCTGCCAAGAACTCGTTGGTGTTACGGCGCAGCAGATCCTGAGAGTTGTTATACCAGTTGGCATCCTTGTCGAAGTAATGGTGCCAACCCAGGTTCAGGCTGATTTCGTCGATAGGCTTCCACTGTGCACCTAACGTGAGCAGGGCAGGAGCATCCTCGTTGACTTTCTCGCCATCTCTGAATCTATTGACAGCGGCAATCTCGCTGGCCTTGTTGACGGTCGACTCGTTCTTCATGCGAATCTGTGTCTTGAACTCATACTTAGCAGCGAAGTTGAAGTTCTTGTACTTCCAGTCAACACCGATGACGGGGGCTATGCCCAGACCATCTTGGTTGCTCAGCAGGTTAACGCCCTCAGCGTATTTCTGCAGTGTACCCAGTTCCTTTCGTGTACCCTCCAGTTGAGCCTGCTGGGCTGTCAATGCTTGCTGCTGGGCTGTCAATGTTCCCTGCTGGGTCAACAATGCTTGCTGCTGGGCTGTCAAGTCTGCAGGTACTGGAGCACCGGCGGCTTCATACTGGGCAATACCAGCGTTTACCTGGGCAATACCAGCATTGACCTGTTCAATACCAGCGTTAACATCTGCAATGTAGTTATTTACCTGTGCGATACCATCTTCTACCGTTCCGATAGCACCCTGCATGAAGTCACCAAATTCTACATAGCCACCAGCGGTCTTTACGAGAATGTTGCTGATTTTTGCTTTGTAGGTAGCGTCACCGTAGAGCAGGCGCAGACCACCATAGACAGCAAGGTTGTTGTTGACCTTGTAGGCGGCACCCAACTGGATGCCATAATAGTATTGACGGCCCTTCATGTAGCCATCCATGTCATATCCCATGGCACCAAGCGGTTGCAGTTTCTTAGCAATGGTTCCTACCACACTCTCGAATGATCCCAGACCATCGGCAAACTCGCAAGCACCACCACCGCCAGGTACTGAGAAGTTGAACTGGACACTCCAGTTGCCCTTGTTCCAAGCAGCCTGCAGGGAAGGAATGATCGGTGCGTCAGCCACGCCCTCGAACTCTTTCACTGTCTTACCGTCGTTTTTCTTGCCTAAGGCGAAGACGTCGTTTGTTGATGTGATGGTACGCGTCTGATGTGCATACTGCCAGTTGAAAGCAATATGGAAACCTTCAGGCATAAAAGCTACACCGGCAGGGTTGGAGTAGACGCCATCGAGACCGATAGCTGCATCTCGGGCAGGATTTTTCAAAAATGCTACACTCTGGTTGGTGTTGGTTAGGATGCCACCGGCCATGGCGGACAGTGTTGTCATCATGAAAACAACCAACGATAAAACAATCTTTTTCATCTCTTTAAACAAATTTTTCATAAAATCGGGTGCAAAGGTAGTCTTATTGCACAAAATGGCTGCAAAAGTGCAGTTATTATTAGCACTTATTAACTAAAAACTGCACACTTTTTGCACAAATGTGCTAAAGTGTGCAGGAAAATTGGTGCTTTTTCTTTACTTTTCAACCAATTCCATCAGGCTTTTTTCTCTGACGGATAATTGACACGGGTATGGTAGACCGTCTTCAGCTTCTCGATGAGTACCGTCTTGGCATACTGAATGTCACGGAAAGTGATAGGACATTCGCGGAAGTAACCGTCGGCTACTTGTCCGTCAATGAGACGTTCTACCAGACTGCGTATCGACTGTTCTGTGTAGTCGGACAACGAGCGTGATGCCGCCTCTACTGTGTCGGCCATCATGAGACAAGCCTGTTCGCGGGTAAACGGGTTCGGGCCGGGATAGGTGAAGAGCAAGTCGTCCACGGGCTCGTCGGGATGCTCGTTGTGGTAGTTGACATAGAAGTATTTCGCCTTGCCCAGTCCGTGGTGGGTGGCAATGAAGTCGCGGATGACTGTCGGCAGGTTGTATTTGTCGGCAATCTTCAAGCCCTCGGTGACGTGGCTGATGATGATTTGTGCCGACTCGATATCTGTCAGCATCTCATGTGGATTGATGCCCGTCTGATTCTCCGTATAATATATAGGATTAGCCAGTTTACCGATGTCGTGGTAGAGTGCTCCCGTACGTACCAGTTGTGCCTTGGCACCAATCTTGTTGGCTATCTCACCAGCCAGGTTAGCCACCTGTATAGAGTGGTTGAAGGTGCCTGGTGCCTCCTCACTCATGGTGCGCAGCAGTTTGTTGTTCGTATTCGAGAGTTCGATGAGTGTGATGTCGCTGGTAAAACCAAAAGTCTTCTCAATCAGATAGAGTAGCGGATAGACGAAGAGCAGGGCAATACCGTTGGCGATAAGATAGTTGTAGTTGCTGTAGTCAATCTGTGTGAGTCCGTCAATATTCATCCAGTCAAATGTCATGTTGATGGTGATGCTGGTGACGGTGACAATGATGGCCGTTTTGAAAAGTTGCGAGCGCTGTGAAAACTCGCGCAGACTACTGATAGCCGCCAATCCTGCTACTGTCTCTATAACGATAAATTCAAAGGGGTGCTGCAGCATGACGGCACAGATAAGTACCATCGTGATGTGCGTCATGAAGGCCGTGCGCGAGTCCATGAACACACGGATGAAAATGGGCACCATGGCGTATGGCAACAGATAGACGTGTAGCATCGTGTTGCGCATGAACAGTGCCGTCAGCAGAACAAAGAGGATAATCAGCGCGTAAAGCATCGTCGTGCTGCGGGGCTTCTGGAAGTAGTCCTTGCGATAGAGGCTCAAGTAGATGGTGAAGCTGAGTACGAGGATGCCGACATAGATAATCTGTCCGAATAGAGACAGGTGGTTCTGCTTGACATCTTCGTTGCGCAACTCGTTCTCTTTCTTGAATGACTCGACGATGCGGTAGGTCCTCTCTGTGACAATGTCGCCACGCCCAATGATTTTTTCCCCTTTCTGTACCACACCGCTGGCCAAGGCGATGCCTGCCAGTAGGTCGTTCTTGCTGGCTTCGCTGCGTTCGCTGTCATAGGTGAGGTTGGGGGTGATATACTCGTTGAGGTCACATTTCTGTAGGATGGAACGTACGGGAGCCAGTTTGGAGTCCTGGAACAGTTGTTCGTAGGCCACCTTGGGCGAATAGATCTCCATCACTGAGACGCTGGAGGCCTGCTTGTCGTTGACAATGCGTATCATCGACGATGTGTCGACCATCAGTGTCGTATATTCCTTTTGGTCGACGATGCCTTGCTGGTAGAGGCTTTGTAGACGGTTGGAGATGACTCTCATATAGCTCGCCGGCAGGTCGGGGATGCCGTTAGGATAGTCCTTGTTGAACTTCTTCACCATCTGTTGCTCTACGGCCTGGTTGTATCTGTAGTAGGGTTCGTACTGACTCAACGCACTGTCGCGTTCGTCACGGATGACGGACTCAGACTTATAGATGGGGAAGTCGAAAGGTGCTGTGAAGTCAGCATATTTCCAGGGTTTTCCTTCCTCTACATGGAAGTAGCTGCGATTGTCATGTGGCATCGACCAGACGGCGATGGTAACAGTGGTAATAATGAGTATTGTACGGGTGAGAATATCACGCCAATGGAGTTCTTTCATATCTTTCTTTTATTTTTGAGTGCGAAAATACGAAAAAAAGCGCATATTCTCAAAAAAAATGAGTAATTTTGCACAAAAATTTAAAGAATAGTCCATTTATATATGGTAGAAAGAAGAGTAAGAGTACGTTTTGCGCCCAGTCCTACGGGTGCTTTGCATATCGGTGGCGTACGCACCGCCTTGTATAATTATCTGTTTGCCAAGCAGCATGGCGGTGACTTGGTATTCCGCATTGAGGACACGGACAGTAACCGTTTCGTGCCAGGTGCCGAAGAGTATATCATCGAGTCGTTCAAGTGGCTGGGCATCAAGTTTGATGAAGGCGTTTCTTTTGGTGGCGATAAGGGTCCCTATCGCCAGAGTGAGCGTCGTGACATTTATAAGAAGTATGTCCAGCAGTTGTTGGATGCAGGTAAGGCATATATTGCCTTCGATACTCCTGAGGAGTTGGAGGCCAAGCGTGTGGAGATACAGAATTTCCAGTACGACTGTCACACCCGTCAGCAGATGCGCAACTCGCTGACCCTTCCCAAGGAAGAGGTTGATGCACTGATTGCTGAGGGCAAGCAGTATGTGGTCCGTTTCAAGGTGGAGGCCGGTCAGGAGATTTTGGTCAACGATCTTATCCGTGGCGAGGTACGCGTGAAGAGCGACATCTGTGACGACAAGGTGCTCTATAAGAGTGCTGACGAGTTGCCTACCTACCACTTGGCCAACATCGTCGACGACCACCTGATGGAGATTTCTCATGTCATCCGTGGTGAGGAGTGGTTGCCCTCAGCTCCCCTGCACGTTATGTTGTATCGTGCTTTCGGCTGGGAGGACACCATGCCCCAATTCGCCCATCTGCCCCTGCTGTTGAAACCCGATGGAAAGGGTAAGTTGTCAAAGCGTGATGGCGACCGTCTGGGCTTCCCCGTGTTCCCTCTGTTGTGGAAAGACCCCAAGAGTGGCGAGACCTCTCGTGGCTATCGTGAGGATGGCTACTTCCCTGAGGCTGTCATCAACTTCCTGGCGTTGCTGGGATGGAATCCCGGTACGGAGCAGGAGCTGTTTACACTCGATGAACTGGTGCCGCTGTTTGATATCTCAAAGTGCTCTAAAGCAGGTGCAAAGTTTGCCTACGATAAGGGTATCTGGTTCAACCACGAGTATATCCTGAAGAAGTCGGCAGAGGAGATCGCTCAGCTGTTCTTCCCCATCGTGAAGAAACATTGTCCCAATGAGACGCTGGAGCGCGTCACTGCTGTGACGGCGATGATGAAAGACCGCGTGAACTTCGTCAAGGAGTTATGGCCCCTCTGTTCATTCTTCTTTGAGGCGCCCACTGCCTACGATGAGAAAACGGTGAATAAGCGTTGGAAGGACGATTCGGCAGCAGTGATGACCGAGTTGATGGGTGTCCTCGAAGGTATCGACGACTTCTCGTTGGAGAATCAGGAGCAGATTGTTCACGCTTGGGTTGAACAGAAGGAATATAAACTGGGCAATGTCATGAATGCCTGGCGTCTGACACTGGTCGGCGAAGGCAAGGGTCCAGGCATGTTTGATATCTCCGCCTTCTTAGGTAAGGAAGAGACACTGAAGCGCATGAAGCGTGCAATAGAAGTATTAGGCTGATGTATAATATCGTCATATTTCTCTATCTGTGTGGCGTAGCCATTGCAAGCCTTTTCAACGAGAAGGTGCGCAAGATGTGGCGTGGAGAGCGTCAGGCTATCCGCACCATCAAGGAGAAGATAGACCCCAACGCCCAGTATGTGTGGTTCCATGCCGCCTCGCTCGGTGAGTTTGAGCAAGGTCGTCCGCTGATGGAGCAGCTGCGTCGTGAGCATCCTGAATATAAGATTCTGCTGACGTTCTTCTCCCCCTCAGGTTATGAGGTCCGTAAGAACTACGAGGGTGCCGACATCATCTGCTACCTGCCACTTGACACCATCCTCAATGCACGCCGTTTCCTGCGTACCATCCGTCCGGTGATGGCATTCTTTATCAAGTATGAGTTCTGGTATAACTACCTGCACATCCTGTGCCACCGGGGTATTCCAGTCTACAGCGTCAGCAGCATCTTCCGTCCGGGACAGGTGTTCTTCCGCTGGTATGGCCAGCAGTACAGCCGAGTGCTGAAGTGCTTTACCCATTTCTTTGTACAGAACGAGGAGAGCCGCGAACTGTTGTCGACGATAGGTATTGACAATGTCACCGTCGTGGGTGATACCCGCTTCGACCGAGTACTGCAAATCAAGGAAGCCGCCAAGCAACTCCCCATCGTTGAGGCTTTCTGCCAACAGCCAACAACCAACGGCCCTCGCAACGCCACACTCTCACAGAGAGAACAGCCCAAAGTATTCATTGCTGGTTCTTCGTGGCAACCCGATGAGGAAATCTTCATTCCTTGGCTTAACGAACATAAGGACTGGAAGGTGGTTATTGCACCCCATGTCATTGGTGAAGACCACTTGCAGCAGATAGAGCACATGCTCGAAGGTCGTAAGGTGGTGCGATATAGTGCACTGGAAAACCAACAGGCGATTTTCTCCAGTTCCTCCCAAGGAGAGGGAGCTGGTGCCCAAAGCCAGGAGCCGGCAGATGTCCTTATTATCGACTGTTTCGGCTTGCTGAGCAGTATCTATCACTATGCGGACGTGACCTATGTAGGCGGTGGCTTCGGAGTAGGCATCCACAATACTTTGGAGGCTGCCGTGTGGGATGTTCCTGTATTCTTCGGCCCCAACAACCACCGTTTCCAGGAAGCCCAAGGACTGAAAAACTGTGGTGGCGGCTTAGAGATCAGCAATGCCGACGACTTCCGTCGCTATATGCAGGGCTTCGAAGAGCATCCGGAGCTGATGAAGGAACTGGGTGAGAAGTCAGGAGCCTATGTGGCCAGTCTGGCAGGAGCTACCCAGAAGGTCCTGTCTTTTGTCAAATTGTAAATAGTCAAATAGTATATTTTTGTGGCTTTAATCAAATCCTATCGTGGTCTGACACCCAAGTGGGGTAAGGACTGTTATTTCAGTGAGAATGCCACCATTGTGGGCGATGTGACGATGGGCGACGAATGCTCGGTGTGGTTCAATGCCGTCGTTCGTGGCGACGTAGCCCCCATTACCATTGGTAACTGTAGCAATGTGCAGGACGGCTCTTGCATCCATGTCACCCATGAGACGGGACCTACGCATATTGGCAATTATGTCACCATCGGTCATAATGTCACCGTGCATGCCTGTACCATTCACGACCATGCTCTTATCGGCATGGGTGCCACCTTGCTTGATGGCTGTGAAGTAGGAGAGGGCGCCATTGTTGCTGCTGGCGCCTTGGTGTTGCAGCATACCAAGATTGGTCCCAACGAGATATGGGGAGGTGTGCCTGCCAAGTACATCAAGCCCACACGTCCTGGTCAGACAGATAATGCGGAGCACTATGTAGCCTATTCCAAAATCTATATGGAAGAGAATCCGGAGTGCCGTTTCTAACCTCTTACTTCTGACCTCTTACTTCTAATACAACGTATTCCGAGCGTGTCCCGATGCGGAACATGCCACCCCAGATGCCTATTCCGCTGCTGACGTAGTAGCGGGTATTACCGCGTTGGTGGCTTCCCCATGAACACTCATAGATGGCATCGGTAATCCAACTGATGGGCCACACCTGTCCACGATGCGTGTGTCCGCTGAACTGGAAGTCGATGCCAGCTTCCTCTGCTTTCTCCAAGTGATGAGGCTGGTGGTCGAGGAGAATGGTGAATTTAGAATAGTCAACAGCCGATGACAATTCTGCAACAGGTTTGCGGCGCATGTTGGTGACGTCATCGCGGCCAATGATGCAAAGGTCGCCCACGCTGACCACGCTGTCGCGCAGCAGGTGAATGCCCGCCTGTTGGTAGAACTCCAGGGCACCGGGCTCGCCACTGTAGTATTCGTGGTTTCCCAGACAGGCATAGACGGGTGCTTTCAGTCGCTGGAACTCTTCGTAGATGCGCTGTTCCTTCAGTGGACGTATCGAACCGTCGATGATGTCGCCTGCAATGAGTATCATGTCAGGTTTCTCGTCGTTAATCAGGTCTATCCAGCGATGTACCTCGTCGCGCTGGTTGTGGTAGCCGATGTGCAGGTCGCTCAGCAGAACGGCCTTGACGGGCTTGGTCATCTTGTGGGATGTGATGGTCAGCTCCTGGCGCATTTTGTGCTTGTAGTGCAGGTGACCATAGAGGAATAGGCCGAACATGAAGATGCTGATGCCGCCAACCGTCCACCAGTTATTATATAATAAGGTACGCGGGAGGAGGTGTGCCAGTCGTCCTAAATCCAAAAAGAGGAATAGCATGAAGAGGTAGAGCAGGATAAGGATGCTCGACGTACCTACGATGTAGACGGTCGTTGCCAAGGGCATGGGCATGCTGTCGGTGGAACGGCGGATACCGCTGAACAACAGTAGGAACGATGCCACCATCAGTATGATAACTATCGTCTTGAGATACCACTTGACGGGCAGCAGGCACCAGATGTGCCACCCTATATAGACCATTGCCAGCAGGGGCAGTAGCATGAATAATATCATCCACATCATCTTCATCATGTTTGTTTTAGTGCGGCAAAGGTATAGATTATTTTCCGATTCACCAAACAATGAAGAAAAATAAGCCCGTCATCCCGACGGGCATACAATCCAATTACTATGAAAAAACTACTAACCTTAATGATGAATCTAAAAATCTCTTGTTTCCTGATGCAAAGGTAGACAAAAAAAAGAGCGTTCGCAAAAAGATTCAGCGAACGCTCCATTTTCTATTACGAAACCTGATTACAGGTTGGCATTGTCCTTGCTCCATTCTTCAACGGCAGGAATGATACCCAGCGAGATGATCTCGTCGCGCATCTTCTGCAGGTGCTCGTAAGAAGCCTGCAGTGCAGCCATCTCCTCAGCAGTACCCTCGGGCTGAGTGAAGTGAACACCGTCCTTGTCGATAACGGTAGGCATAGCCATCATCACGTTCTTGAAGCCATAAGCGTTGACATAGCAACCAGCAGGCCACTTGAAGGGCTCGCCACCCATGGCACCCTCAATCATCTTAACAGCCTGATAAGCGGGGCTCTGGAATGAAGAACGGCCACGAAGCTTGATGATGTTGCTACCGCCCTGAGTTGTCATGTGCTTAATCTCTGCCCAACGCTCGGCTGAGAGAGGAAGCTCAGAGAGGGGCTTGCCGTCGATGAGTGCCTTGCTGGCAAATACTGCCATCTGCTCACCATGACCACCATAAGTATATGCGTTAGTAACCTTGTCCTGACGAACACCAAACTCCTGAGCCAACTGCTGCTGCAGACGGGTAGAGTCGAGGGCTGCCAGAGAAGTCAGCTGGTTGGGCTTCAAACCTGAGTGAATCAGTGCTGTCAGAGCTGTTACGTCAGCGGGGTTGAAGATAACAACCACGTGCTTTACGTCTGGGCAGTACTTCTTGATGTTCTCACCGAAGTCTGCTGCAATCTGGCAGTTGCCCTTCAGCAGATCCTCGCGGGTCATACCTTCCTTACGGGGAGCACCACCTGAAGAGATGATGTACTTAGCACCTGTGAAAGCCTCTTTGGGGTCAACGGTATAAGAAATGTTTGCACCAGGGAAAGCGCAGTGACACATCTCGTCATAAACACCATGAACGCCGGGCTCATAGATATCATACAAACAGATGTTGGGAGTCAGACCCAGCATCAATACACTCTGTACCATGTTAGAGCCGATCATACCGCCGGCACCAACAATGACCAATTTCTCGTCAGTTAAAAAAGCCATAATACTATTTGTTTTATTTAGAAATTATCTGTCTGCAAAGATACAAAATAATTCATAAAACGTAAATCATTATTCAAAAAAGTTATGTTATTAAATATGAAAAACGTCAGCTTTGCAAAGTCTGTATGACAAAAACACCTACTATTTCCCTTTGTACCACGCTTGCAGCACATAGAATGCCTTCTTCTTCTCTCCCTTGTCGGAGTAGAGCCCCTTACGGTTGTAGTAGTCTTGTATGCCGTTGAGTACACGACGTGGAGAGCGGAAGTCTTTGAGAATCCATGGGGTGGTACCTGCCAGTCCGTCAATCTTGTCGAGCATGGCGGTGTTCTCTTTGTAGAGGTTCTCCTGGAACTCTTCTGTCCAGCGCTGGTTCTTGGCGCCATGCAGCCCATACTTGGCACCGCCGCCAAACTCGCTGACGATGACGGGCTTGTCGTAGGGGATCTCCCATACCATCTTGGCCGCGTCGTTCACGTCACGATACCACCCGATATATTGGTTGAAGGATACCACATCCACATACTTGCTCATGTTGTCCTGCAGACGGTTTTTGTAGTTCGACGCTGATGTCACCTCCATGGCCATCGATATCAGTCGGGTGCTGTCCATGCTGCGCGCATGTTGTGCCAGATTCCCCAGGAACTTGTCGCGCTCGGCAGAGTGGGGCGTCTCGTTGGCGATGCTCCAGATGATGATATTGGCGCGGTTGTGGTCGCGTAGTATCATGTCCGTCACCTGCTGTTGTGCATTGGCGTAGGTCTGTGCATTCTTCCAGGCAATGGTCCAGTAACATGGTATCTCGCTCCACACCATCAGACCCATGCGTTCAGCCTCGCGGACCATATACTCGTTGTGTGGATAGTGCGCCAGGCGTACGAAATTACACCCCAGCTCCTTCGCCCACGACAGCAGTGTGTGGGCATCGCTCGTACTATTGGCACGTCCGCCACCATTGGGCTTCTCTTCGTGGATGCTGATGCCTTTCAGGAAGATGGGTTTCCCATTCAGCAACAGTTGTTTGCCACGTGTCTCAATGGTGCGGAAACCGATGGAGTCCACCAGTGTCTCGCCATTCATGCTCACTTCCACACGATAGCGCTTAGGGGTCTCTGGCGACCACAGAGTCATCTTGGAATTGACAATTGATAATTGATAATTGACAATTTGGCCTTCGGCATCCGTCACGAATTTCTTTTTTACCTTCAGCTCAGGGATGCTCAGCATGATCTCCTGTCCGGCTACGGGTTTGTTGAGTTTCAATGAGAAGCTAATCTTGTTCTCCTTCTTTTTAGAGGAGGTTAGGGGGAGGCTGACTAGGTTAGCGCTATAATTCTCGATATAGGTCTCTGCCACGTCAATGAGACAGACGTCGCGCGTGATTCCCCCATAGTTCCACCAGTCGAAAATCAGTGTGGGCACGTTCTCTGTGCGTCGTTTGTTGTCCACCTTCACTATCAGCACGTTCTCGCCCTCTTTCAGCAAGTCTGTCACGTCCATATTAAAAGGGGTGAAACCACCGACATGGTGTCCTGCCTGCTGACCGTTGACATATACGTGGGTCTCGTAGTTCGCTGCTCCAAAGTAGAGCAGTGTGCGCCGCCCAGCCGTCTGGTGCCAGTCGAATGAGCGCTTCAGCCATACCGTACCCTCATAGAAAAACAACCGCTCGTCCTGAGTGTTCCAGTCGCCAGGCACCATCATCGTCGGAGCCTTGTCAAAGTCGTATTCTATCAAGTCCTCTGGGCGCTGAGGCTTCGCATTCTGGAAGAATCCCCACCTTGTAACATTCATGCGGTAGTCGTAGTAGCCCTCCTCCTGTACGTCAACGATGTAGTTCCATGGTCCGTTGAGCGACGTTGTCTTACGAGCCATGACGTTGCCAATCTGTGTACACGTCTTGCCTTCTACTCCCAGCGTACAAGCCATCACTAAAAGAGCGAAAAAAATCTTTTTCTTCATAGCGCCTATTATTAGATGAATGATCTGATTATGCACCCAGACAAACACTCTCTATGCGTAACTTGAGCATGCCGGCAGGAACACGGACGACGACGGTGTCGCCAGCCTTCTTGTTGAGTAGTGCCTGCCCAATGGGCGACTTGATGGAAATCTTTCCCTCGCGGAGGTTGGCCTCGTGGGGACTGACAATGGTGTAGGTCATATGACTGCCATTGGTCTCGTTGGTCATCTCTACCTTGCTGAGCAGACCGACGACGTCGTTGGAGAGGTGGGTGGTGTCAAGCACGCGGGCGTTCTCCAAGACACGCTGCATGAAGCGGATGCGTCCCAACAGGCGACCCTGCTCACGCTTGGCGGCATGGTACTCGAAATTCTCGCTGAGGTCACCCTTGTCGCGGGCTTCGGCAATGGCATCTCTGACCTGTGGCAGTTCGACACTCTCTAATTGGCGTAGTTCGGCAACGAGCTTGTCGTAGCCTTCTTGAGACATATATTCCATAATGGTTACATTCTTGCTAAATTTTTGCAAAGGTACTAAAAAAAAATGATAATTGATAATTGATAATTGATAATTGAAAAATAATTTGTACCTTTGCAGGGATTATTAATAATAATGTGTTATGAGAAAAATCATCATGCTGCTGGCGATGGTCGCTTGTGTGTGGACTGCGATGCCTGCCATGGCTGCCGATAGTCTGGCTGTCGACACGCTGACAGCCGATTCAGCGATGGCATTGGTTGATGCAGACTTGGGAGGTCCTGCTGACGAAGACGTACAGGACGGTGGCTTGCACAAGCAGCTGAAGCGTAAATTCATTGAGGGCTCGGCAGGATTTATGTCGCTTGTAGCCCTGGCGCTGGTGTTTGGCTTGGCATTCTGCATAGAGCGCATCGTCTATCTGACATTGTCAGAAGTGAATACAAAGAAATTGCTCAAGGACGTCGACGCACGTCTGGAGCACGACGACGTAGAAGGTGCCAAAGACTTGTGTCGAAATACACGTGGTCCAGTGGCGTCTATCTGCTATCAGGCACTGTTGCATATCCGTGAGCGTGTGGAAGACATCGACCGCCAACTGACGAACTATGGTCAGGTGCAGGTGTCGAATATGGAGAAAGGCTGTTCGTGGATACGACTGTTCATCGCTGTAGCCCCCTCGTTGGGATTCTTAGGAACGGTGATAGGCATGGTGATGGCTTTCGACCAGATAGAAGTGGCGGGCAACATCGGTCCGACAATTGTGGCGAAGGGTATGAAGGTGGCGCTGATAACCACCATCTTCGGTATCATCGTGGCCATCATCCTGCAGTTCTTCTATAGCTATATCCTCTCGAAGATTAACCGTCTGACGGCTCAGATGGAGGAAGGAGCCATCACCCTGATGGACAGCATTACTAACTATAAAGCGCGTAACAATGGCTGAAGCAGGTAGTTTCTTTTTGGCAGAGGTGATGCTATGGCTGATGTATATTGCTATGGGCATTGCCGTGGTGGTTACTGTAGTCTCTACGGTACGTTCGTTTTGGTTGAGCAACAAGAAGTAGTTAAGAGTTAAGAATTAAGAGTTAAGAAAGAGAGTTGAGAGTTATGAGGTTCCAACGCAGACAACGGGAGATTCCCGAACTGAATACCACTTCGACAGCAGACATCTCGTTCATGCTGCTGGTGTTTTTCTTGGTAACCTCGTCGATGGATACGGATCATGGACTGCCGCGCCAGCTGGCACCGATGGACGACCAGCGTCAGGAGCAGCGCGACCTCAACCGTTCGAACGTGTTGCAGATCAGCATCGATGATAACGACCAGCTGGCATGTGACGGCAAGACGGTGACACTCGACGAGCTGCGCCAACAGGTGGAAAGTTTTTTGGCCTCCAGGCAGAACAATCAATATGTCATTGCTGTGGAAACGGGGCGTAAGACCAGCTATAACGCCTATTTCGAGATGCAGAACAGCATCGTTGCTGCATACCGTAAGTTGGACATCAAGCCTATGAAGATTATGGAGGGATGCCTCACCCCCAATCCCTCTCCTAAAGGCGAGGGGAGTGGAGCATTAAGCATGAAGCATTAAGCATTATAAAGTGGGAAGGTTTAAAAGAAAACAGAGCAATAACGTGCCGGGATTGAACTTGGCATCACTACCTGATTTGATATTCACGGTACTCTTCTTCTTTATGATTGTTACCCACATGCGTGACGTAGACCCGAAAGTGCAGTACAATGTTCCACAGGGTACCGAACTGACCAAAGAGGTGAACAAGCGTGGACTCGTATATATCTTCATCGGCAAACCTGTAGATGCACAGGGACGTGTGCTCTCTGACGAGACACGCATCCAGATGGGTGACCGCTATGTGACGGTGGCGGATATTGGCAGCGAGATTGCCAAGGAGCGCAACCGTCTGTCGGAAGAAGACCGTCAGCACCTGACAGTGACGATACGTGCCGACAGAGACACCGAGATGGGCATCATCAATGATGTGAAGCAGGAACTGCGCAAGGCCGGAGCGCTGAACATCAACTACTCGGCAGAGAAAAAAGTGAAAAAGCAAAGCGTGAAACAAGAAATATAAAGAAGATTATGGCAACTCAGAAACTTGACAAATTGGATCAACGGATCCTACACATGATTAGTGAAGACGCACGTGTGCCTTTCCTGGAGGTGGCTCGTGTGTGTAATGTGAGTGGCGCTGCCATCCATCAGCGTATTCAGAAACTGACTTCTATGGGTATCCTGCGCGGCTCGCAGTTTATTATTGACCCCGAGAAGATAGGCTATGAGACCTGTGCCTATATCGGTCTGAACCTGAAGAACCCCGAGGATTTCGACCATGTACTGGAGGCACTGAAAAAGATTCCAGAGGTGACGGAGTGCCACTATACCACTGGCAACTTCGATATGTTCATCAAGATCTATGCGAAGAACAATCACCACCTGCTGACTATCATTCACGACCAGCTGCAGCCCTTAGGACTCAGCAGTTCGCAGACGCTCATCTCGTTCCATTCGGCCTTTGAGCGTCAGTTGCCTATCAGCGAACCTACGGAAGAGTCGGCAGACTAACACTCTAAAAGAAAAAAGCGAACCTTAATGGGTTCGCTTATAATCGGTAAAGGCGTATTCAAAGGTATGACGTTCATCCTTTGGATGCGTTTCTTTGTTGACCACCTGCCAGTCGCTGTAATCAGGGAAGAAGGCGTCGGCCTGTGCAGGTATGTCGTCGACCTCGGTCAGACACAGACGGTCTGCCATGCTGATAGCCTGCTCATAGACACGTGCTCCACCTATTATATATATATCCTCGTCAGGACGGCAACTCTTGAGGGCTGCGTCAAGGGTGGGGTAGACGTCGCAGCCGGGCAACTCGCTGACGGTGGTCGACAGTACCACATTGCGGCGGTTGGGCAGGGCACCCTTGGGCAGACTGAGATAGGTGTTGCGACCCATGACGATGGTATGACCTGTGGTGAGCGCCTTGAAACGCTTCAGGTCGTTGGGCAGCCAGTATATCAGCTTGTTCTGGAAACCGATGGCGCGGTTCTTGGCTACTGCGGCAATGATATTGATCGTCATCGTGTAGCCTCCTTGAAACGTTCGAGCAGCCATTCCTTCTGCTCGGCAATGGTCATGTGTGAATTGTCCAGCAGGATGGCGTCGTCAGCCTGGCGCAGGGGCGACACCTCACGGTGTGAGTCGATGTAGTCACGCTCCTGTACATTCTTCAGAATGTCTTCGTAGTCGGCCTCCATACCCTTTCCCTTCAGTTCGTCGTAGCGGCGCTGGGCACGCACCTCAGCACTGGCGGTGACAAAGATTTTCAGTTCGGCATCAGGGAAGACGACGGTGCCAATATCTCTACCGTCCATCACGACCCCCTTGTCCTTACCCATCTGTTGCTGTTGGGCCACCATGGCCTCGCGGACAAAGCCCAGCGTGGCGATAGGACTGACGTGGTTGCTCACCTCCATGGTACGGATGTCGTTCTCCACGAGTTCACCATTGAGATAGGTGTCGGGGCGCCCTGTCTCGGCATTGAACTTAAACGATATCTGGATGTCCGGCATCTGCTGGCGCAGTGCCTCTTGGTTGATGCCATCGGCTGTGAACAAGCCGTGGCGCAGGGCATAGAGGGTGACACAGCGATACATGGCTCCTGTGTCGACATAGACGTAGCCCACCGTGCGGGCCAGGTCTTTGGCCATCGTGCTCTTTCCGCACGACGAATGGCCGTCAATAGCTATTGTTATCTTTTTCATCATATCATACATCATACATCTTACATCATACATGTCACACGCTGACTTCTGCTTTGATGTGCGGGTGTGGGTCGTAACCCTCCAGTTCGAAGTCCTCGTAGTGGAAGTCGAAGAGGTTCTTCACGTCGGGGTTGATCTTCATGGTGGGCAGTGGGCGCGGCTCACGCGTCAGTTGCAGACGAGCCTGTTCCAGGTGGTTCAGGTAGAGGTGCGTGTCGCCCGTGGTGTGGATGAAGTCGCCAGGTACCATGTCGCATACCTGTGCCATCATCTGTAGCAGCAGGGCATAGCTGGCAATGTTGAATGGTACCCCTAAGAACGTGTCTGCCGAGCGCTGGTAGAGTTGCAGAGACAGACGGCGTTTGGCCTTTTGGCCATTGGCCGTTAGCTCTTGGCTGTCGGTAATCGGAGCGGTATAGAACTGGAAGATGGTATGGCAAGGAGGCAGTGCCATCTCGTTGACCTCTGCCACGTTCCATGCCGAGACAATCATGCGGCGTGAGTCGGGGTTGTTCTTCAGTTGGTCAATGACATATTGTATCTGGTCGATGGTACCACCGTTGTAGTCGGGCCATGAGCGCCATTGGTGTCCGTAGACGGGACCCAGTTCGCCATTCTCGTCGGCCCACTCGTTCCAGATGCGTACGCCATGCTCCTGCAGATATTTCACGTTGGTGTCGCCCTGCAAGAACCACAGCAGTTCGTAGATGATGCTTTTCAGGTGCAGCTTCTTGGTAGTCAGCAGGGGGAAACCGTCTGCTAAGTTGTAGCGCGACTGCGTACCAAAGATACTGATGGTACCTGTTCCTGTGCGGTCGCCCTTCTGGGTGCCCTCCGTCAGTATTCTGTTTAGTATGTCTAAGTATTGTTTCATATCTTTTTAAGTATAGGTTCGTATTCAGTGGGGATATGGGTTGTTCTGATTCTCCATTCTTTAGGGTATAGGTTGTTGGCACGGCTGCCGATATTCTTCACCGGACCTAACGGGTGCCCTTGGAAACATACCGTCACCTCGCCGCGCGGTGTGCCTTCAGGCAGTACCAGTGCTTCGCCACGCAGGTAGCTGATGGCCGATTGGTAGTCTAAGTCGACATGGAGGGCTGAGGGCTGAGGGCTGAGGGCTGAAGTCTGATGGCTGAGGGCTGATGTCTGATGTCTGAGGGGTGATGTCAGAATATTCAGCGCCTCTTGTTTCCCCCTCTTTTGAGAGGAGGCTGTGGGGAGGCTCTTCCTCAGCACGCACATGAAGAGTCCTTCGCCGCGCGAGATACCAGGGATGAAACGGTAGACGGGCTCGTGGAAGCCTTCCAACAAGGACCCTGTGATGTTCCATTCAGGCTGGATGTTGATGGGCACCACCTCCATGTCGTCGTATTGTTCCAAGAAGTAACGGATGTTCTCCTCGTTCTCCTTGGTATTAAAGGTACACGTACTATAGATAAACAGTCCACCGCTGTTCAGACAGTGCCAGGCGTCGTCGACAATGTCGCGCTGCAACTGCCAGCACTTCTCTACGTTCTGCTCGCTCCACTCACGGATGGTTGCTTCGTCCTTGCGGAACATACCCTCGCCAGAGCAGGGCACATCGCAGAGAATGAGGTCGAACATCAGCTTGCTCTTCCGGTAGTCCTTGGGGTAGTTGTTGGTGACAAGGTGGTTTTCGTAGCCCCACTTCGTCACATTCTCCAACAGGATGTTGGCACGGTTGCGGATGGGCTCGTTGCTGTAGAGCACGCAGTCCTTAGGCAGTGCAGCGCGTAGCAGGGTCGACTTGCCACCAGGAGCTGCACAGAGGTCCAAAGAAGTGAGAGGTCTGATGGCTGATGGATCATGGTTGACGAAGGCGTTGTGCATCTGCCTTAACACCTCATCAAGAAACATCGACGCCGCCTCCTGTACGTAGTAGCAGCCCGCATGCAGTAGGGGGTCCATCGTAAAACTGGGACGCTGCTTCAGATAGTAGCCACCACGGCACCAGGGCACGGGCGTCGCCTCTTCTATCTGCCAGCTGTCATCTGCCATCTTCTCCGGATTCATTCGTATGCTCACAGGAGGCCCCTCTTCAAACGACTGTAGGTAGCGTTCGAAGCGTTCCTCGCCCATTAGCAGGCGTGTTTTTTCCGTGAAAACAGCAGGTAGTTGGACCATTATTTTGCAAAATTACATAATTATAGTAACAAAACAAAATAAATGGAATGAAAAGTTTGTTTCTTCAATGATAAAGCCCCAAGTTCACGACGAACTTGGAGCTTTTAGATGGTGCCTTTAGTGGCTTTAATCATTTAAAGTCGCCTGGGCCATATAGTCCGAAGTTCGGATCTTTCTCAGGTTGCCAAGTACGTACTTTGATGATAGGCTGCTTGGGATCGTTGACGTCTACTTCCAAGAACAGGTAACCCTTGTCACCATAGGACGATGAATAGTAGTCTTGTGATATCTGTATGCCGTATGTCTCACCTCCCTTGCCCAGCTTTACAACGTCGTTGTTCGCAAACCGGATGTTGATGAATTCGTTGGTGTTGAAGCAGCGGCTGAGGTTCTTCAGGTACTGATCTTTTGAATAGCGGTTGTACTTGATAATCTTATTGTCTTGATAGCGCTGCCCATCTGTCCATGAACCCTGAGCGCGCTTAGCCACATTGGCAACGATGATGACGGCATCGTCGTCAAAGATAGTGTTGATATAGTCTAACCGCTTCAGGGCGTAGGCTGTCTTGTAGTTCTCTAAGAATGCCATCAATACCTTACGTGCCGATTCACTCCATACACCTTTGTTCAGTATGTCGTCTTCTGCGGTTTTCCCCAGTCCGAATGCTACGTTGTCAATCTTGCCTGTAGCATTCAATGTAAAGACCAAATCTTCCACAAACGACTTGCGGATGCCGTTCTTGAAGCTAAAGGCAACTTTGGCGCCACGAGCAGTTACCTCGCCACCATCGTTACTGTAGAAGGTGATTTGAGGGGAGCCGATAATGCGGGCAGTACCATATTGGAATACCAAACGTTGGAAGATGTCCAGTCCTTCTGCAGTAAAATACTGCTCTATACCCGTAATAGACTTGTTGCGTATGGCGTTCAGTGCGCTATTGACAGCCTGGTCGTAGTCTTTAGCTTGTATGGCTGTCGTATTTGTGGGTGCTTTCAGAATAGATGCGTCTGTCTGGGTGAAACTCTCTTGCGTGGTGAATGCTTCACCTGTTGCTGTGGCAGCGTCAATCGTTGTATAGGCTTTTCGCATGGCCCTGCCGCTGAGTACTCGCAGTACGGCTTCTACTTCCTTGTCAATATGTGCCTCACTTAAGTATTCGTATTCAAATTTCAGCTGGTATTTCGTACTTTGGTTGCCACGTGCTAACTCCAAGACACCAGCACCGTCCTTTGCACTATTGATGGCACTCCAGTCACGGCCGTCAAAGTAAGTATAGTCAACACTGCTGACCCGTTTGCCTTTATAGGCGATACTTAAGTCTACATCATCACCCTTACGCTGAATCACAGAAACCTTCAAGTCATCGAATACATGATTCATCTGCTCAGGTATCCATGTCATCAACAGATGACTGTTACCGTCATCATCTCTAAAGATAGCTTCATTGGGGTATTGCAGTGAGCGTACTAGTGCCAGCGCCCAATAGTAGTTGCGCAGCGCGTCATCGGCCTTACCAGCTTCTTCAGCACGCAGGGCACTTCGTACCATGTCTATGGCTTTCTTCTGTCGACTTTCAAAGAGTCTGTGTATCTCTGATTTGAGGATATATCGTCCCACTTGTGCATCGGGTTCGTTTTTCAGTACCAAACGTTCGGCGTTGGTTAGCGTGGCTTGTGAGTAGGTCTGAACCCTGTTGCGCACATACAATTGCTGCTCACTCTTCTCGCCATTCATCATCTCGCTTTCTTCCTGTTGGAAGTCGCTTTGTACATGGGTGGCTATCTTGCTAATAAGGTCTGCCAGTGCGTTATTGTCTGCTTCTGAGACAGTACTTCCATAGCCCAATCCCCAAAGGTACTGGCCGTTGTGCTGGATGACTTCCCACGACTGAGCTTGCGATGTCGTTGGGAACATGACAATCCATAAGGTGAATATGATGAATATATGTTTCATGCTGCAAATGTAATAAAAATCAGAAAAATAGATGCATAATTCAGATTTTTTTTGTACTTTTGCCATGGTATTATTACAAATGTAAGACAATGAAGCGACTTTCCTCTATATTTCTTTTTTGGCTATGCATCACTGTCATGCAGGCACAGAATTTAATCGTTCAGAGTTTTCGTCTGGATGAGGCTGACCTGACAGCCAATACAGCAGGAACGATGGTTATGGACCAGAATGGGCAGAAGTGTGCCCTAATCAAGGTAGAGACAACTTTGACGGGGTTCTCTTTCGATGCAGGTTCTTTAGGCGTTGTGAAGACGGAACAGAAGGTTGGCGAAACATGGGTGTATGTGCCGGAAGGGGTGAAGCGTCTAAGCATCTTCCATGACGGTTATATGCCTATTCGCGATTATGATTTGGGAATGACGCTACGTCGTGCAAGAACCTATGTATTGACACTCTCTGCCGAAGTGGCGAAGAGTGCCGAAGAAGCCACGCCGACTTCACAATTCGTTATTTTTCAGTTGAGCCCTGCTCATGTCACTCTTGATATAAACGGAGAAAGGATTCCTGCTCAGAATGGAACAATTACGAAGAATTTGCCTTTTGGCTCGTATGATTATCGTGTAGAGGCGAAAGACTATCTTCCTGAGGTTGGAAAGGTCGTGGTCAATGATCCCAAGCAGCCCGTTGTTATCAGTGTTGTGTTGAAACGGGAAGGTGAAGAAAATATCATCACTGTTGGCCGCGTTACCTTTAATATGATACCAGTGAAGGGTGGCACTTTTCAGATGGGAGCGACAGAAGAACAGAAAGGTGAAGCCCGTTCGGATGAGAAACCAGTCCACAGCGTTACGCTGGACGACTTTCTTATAGCTGAAACAGAGGTTACTCAGGCATTGTGGCAGGAAGTGATGGGTAATAATCCCTCACGTTATAAAGGTAACGACCTGCCTGTTGTCAATGTGTCGTGGGATGACTGCCAAGAATTTATTAAGAAACTTAATGAGAAGACAGGTAAGACATTTCGCTTGCCAACAGAGGCTGAATGGGAGTTTGCTGCCCGTGGCGGCACGAAGAGTAAAGGCTATGTGTATAGTGGAAGCAACGATGCTAGGGATGTGGCTCGCTATAGTGCTGATTCTAACAGAGAACACCATGACGGCCCATATCCCATTAAGTCGAAGGCTCCCAATGAACTTGGCCTTTACGACATGTCTGGCAATGTCAACGAATGGTGTTCAGATTGGTTTGGTGACTACACCAGTGAGGCACAGACCAACCCACAAGGTCCTGCCACTGGTAAAGAACGTGTCTATCGTGGTGGAAGTTGGTGGTATTATGGTAAGTCGTGCCGGGTATCACGCAGAAACTCTGATGTGAAAGATGCCCGTGGCGTGATTGGTTTCCGTCTCGCGATGTAAAATGATTTTTTTTTCGTACTATTGCAACTATTTGCCACGTTGCTACGTCTAACGGGTAAAAACAACAAAAAAGAAAGGTATGAAAAGAATCATTTTTTCCCTGATGACCGTAGCGCTGTTGACGTCCTGCAACATCCATGTAAATAAGACCGTCTCCAGCTATGTTGAGGAGTCCCGCCCATTGACAGGTTTCGAACGTATTGCCATGATGGGCTCTATGGATGTGGAGTATATACAAGCCGACTCCTTCTCTGTGAAGGTGCAAGCCAGCAATGTCGACGAGGTGATGAAGGTAGAAACCGTATTGGAGGGCAACGAGTTGAAAATCAGCATGAAGAATGGCTCGCGCTTTCTCCATTTCGGCGATACCAATGCTGATGATATTAAGGTGCTTGTCACCTCTCCCGACTTCCTCGGCATCAGTCTGATGGGCTCTGGCGACTTCCTGAGTGCCCGGCCGTTGGATACCGATACGCTCACGATAGAGTTAAGAGGTTCTGGCGATATCCGCTTTACTGATGTCATCTGCGACCAGGTCAGCGTGTCCCTGATAGGTTCTGGCGACGTGTCGTTAGACAGGGTGCAGACACAGTGGGGGCAGTTGGACCTGATAGGTTCTGGCGACATCGATGTGTTCTTTGACCAGAGTGGAGAGGTCAACGCACAGGTGAAGGGCTCTGGCGACATAGAGATGAAGGGTACTGTCCGCAAGATGAACAAGCTGGTGCGTGGCTCTGGCGATATTGATACCGACGAGCTGATGGTCAGATAGCATGTGGAATAAATACAAAACAAATACGAATATGAATATGAAACAGATTTTAATTACTTTGACGATGTTGTTCGTGTTGGGTACAACCACCGAGGTCGTAGCCCAGAAACACCGCCACACCCCACAGTCCCAGCAGGCTGAGCTGGTGGACTCAACGAGTAAGAATGGTGTCGATGCTTTCTCTGACACCACGAGTATAGACACCGGTACCGTTACCAAGCACAGGTCTACGGTGACCGTGACGACGCAGACATCGCCATGGAGCTCGAAAACCACGACCTATGAAGTGGACGATGACGATGTCTCTGGTGCGATGGACCAGGTCTTCCGCACATTTGACAAAGGTCTTGCCGGCATGTTCTTCGTGCTGATGGTGTTGCTCATCATCTTTGTTATCTCGCCTGTCCTCATCATCGTTGCCCTGTTCTACTTCATCAACAGGAACC
>OMQN01000041.1 GCA_900313235.1 uncultured Prevotellaceae bacterium
ATGAGCCGCAACCTCATCAGGAACAGGACTTGCGTCTGGATGTCTGCTGGTTTAACGAGCAGCCGCTGCTGCCGCGTACCAAGTACATCGTGCGACAGACCACCAGCGAGACACTCGCCGTCGTGCGAACCATCAACTACCGCCGCAACATCAACACTCTGGAGAAGGAACCCGGTGTGTCCCAGATCAAGATGAACGACATCGCCGAGATTACCATCCACACCGCCCAGCCCCTTGTCTTCGATGACTATCGCCTGAACCATATAACAGGCAGCGTCATCTTCATCGATCCCGACACCAACGAGACCGTCGGCGCCGGCATGATTAAAACAGAAACAATATGGAACGGACACAACTCATACGTGATTTAAACGAACGTTTTCGCGATGCGCCCGCTGAAGAGGTCGTCGGCTTTTTCCTCGAGGCATATAAAGGGCGCATCGCTCTTTCATCTTCTCTCAGCATTGAAGATCAGACGCTGACGGACATCATTGTCAAGAAAGGTGGTGCTCGTATTTTTACACTCGACACAGGCCGTCTCTTCCCTGAGACATACCAGCTCATCGACAAGACCAACCTGACTTACGGCATCCAGTTGGAAGTGTTCTTCCCTGACTATCGCGAGGTGCAGCGCATGGTACGCGAAGAGGGCATCAACCTCTTCTATAACTCCATAGAGAGCCGCCATCGTTGTTGTCAGATCCGCAAGCTCGAACCGCTTGCACGTGCTTTCAAGGGACTCGATGCTTGGATTTGTGGTCTGCGCCGTGAGCAGAGCGTCACCCGCAAGGACATGCAGACCGTGGAGTGGGACGAACAGCACCAGCTCATCAAGGTCAATCCTCTCATCTCATGGACCGAACAGCAGGTGTGGGATTATATACGCCAAAACCATGTGCCCTATAATAAACTCCACGATAAAGGCTATCCCAGCATTGGTTGCGAACCTTGTACACGAGCCGTAAAGCCTGGTGAAGACGTACGTGCAGGGCGCTGGTGGTGGGAATCGCCCGACCACCGTGAATGTGGTCTTCATCAGCGGCACTAATAGTCTAAATACCTAAGATTTGCCATTAACATCACTATTTATCGTGAATCAAATTACCCCGCTCATGGTATTGCCAGGGCGGGGTTTTCGCCGTACCTTTGCACTCGTTATTCAACAACAAAAAAATGATTGCACATATGAAAAGATTGAAAGTATTTAGGATAACACTCGTAAGCATTCTGCTGTTGGTGGCAGTGTTACCAATAGCATCTCAAGAGCTGAAGGCACCGAAAATATCGGGGTTAATAAATGCACGCTATGCGTGGAGTGACAAGGAAGGCGCGACACACGGGTTTGATATCCGGCGTATCCGTTTGGCTGCAGATGGTGTGCTAAGTGACAAGGTGGACTATAAGTTTCAGGCGGAATATGAGACGAGTGTCAAAGTAATTGATGCCTATTTGCGATGGAAGATTGCACCGGAAGTGAATGTGCAAATAGGTGAATATAAAGTGCAGTATTCGCAGGAAACGCTCTACGGTCCTGCCACATGGGTGACTATTGAGAATCCTACTGCGGTATCTCGACTGAATGGATACAACGACCTAAGCGGTCTGAAAGCCAATGGACGTGACGTGGGCATAACACTTTATGGTGATCTTTTTAATAAGGTAGTGAGCTATCGCGTTGGAGTGTTCAACGGCAACGGTATTAACACCAAGGATGACAATGATAAGAAGGACTTTGCAGGACTGCTTTGGGTAAGACCCTTAAAAGAACTGGCCTTAAGCGTAGGACACTATCAGGGATCCTACGGGGCAAAAGGGGATGAACACGTGCGAAATCGTACTTCGGCTGGTGTGGAGTACAAAGATGACAAACTGACCATTCGCGGAGAATACCTGAACGGCAACACGGCTGGACAAAAGAGTGATGGTGCATATGCTACCGCAGCCTACTGGGTATCAAAGGCAGTGCAGCCGTTGCTGAGTGTTGACTACTTCAAAGCCGACAAGGATGGTGATGAAAGACAGTGGAACTATCAGCTGGGTGTGAACATTATTCCAATCAAGAAGCTACGCATTCAGGCTGCTTATACTTACACGGACAATAAGGTTGCAAAAGATGTCAACCAGATTGAAACCCAATTTATTCTACAATTCTAAAATAAACACGAATATGAACAAGAAATTATTTACATTTGCGACATTGGGTGCAACAGTGCTGGCCCTGTCGCTGACCGCTTGCGGCGGAAAAAAAGAATCGAAGGTTGGTGCTGACGGAGAACTGAGTGGCGAAATCTCACTGTCTGGAGCCTTTGCGCTCTACCCTTTAGCTGTACAGTGGGCCAATGAGTTCCAGAAGTTACATCCTGGTGTGAAAATTGACGTGTCGGCAGGTGGTGCCGGCAAAGGGGTGACCGATGCTATTGCCGGAGTTGTGGATTTTGGCATGGTGAGTCGTGAACTGAGTGAGGCAGAACAGCAGCGTGGTGCTGTGGGCTTTGCCGTGGCTAAAGATGCCGTGGTGCCTACCATCAACGCCAAAAATCCTGTCTATAACGAGCTGAAGCAGCATGGCGTGACACGTGATGACCTTGTGGCCTTGTGGATTAAGGGCCAAAAGAAGACATGGGGTCAGGTAGCTGGTACAAGTGATGCGACACCTATTACAGTTTATACCCGCAGCGATGCCTGCGGTGCGGCGGAGACCTGGGCACTATATCTCGGCGGGAAGCAGGAAGACCTGCAGGGAACAGCTGTCTTCGGTGACCCAGGCTTGGCAGCCGCCATCCAAAAGGATGTGAACGGCCTTGGACTGAACAATATCGGTTATGCCTACGACACGAAGACGGGTAAGCCCAATCCAGGAATTGCCGTAGCACCCATCGATGTGAACAACAACGGGCAGATTGATCCGGAGGAAGACTTCTATGAAAACAAGTCGGACGTTGTGAAAGCCATTGCCGACGGACGTTATCCGTCGCCTCCTGCCCGCGACCTTTACTTTGTCTCTAACGGAGTGCCAACAGACCCCGTTGTCGTGGCTTTTCTCGAGTATATTCTGACTGACGGGCAGAAAGAGAATGGGCCGCAGGGATATATTGAAATACCACAGGAAAAACTTGATGCCGGACTCAAAAAGTTAGGTGTGAAGAAATAAACGTCATGGCAAGAGACAAGAGATTACTGAAAGACCGCATAGCGGAGCAGCTGATGGCCGTTCTGACCATCAGCAGCCTGCTTTTGGTGGTGGCAATGGCTGTGGGCTTGTATCTGAAGTCAGTACCAATCTTGCAGGAGCACTCTCTGTGGGACTTACTTACTGAAGGCGAGTGGCGACCGATGAGCAATCGGTTTGGCTTCTTTCCATTCTTGATGGGAACGCTCTATGTGTCGCTGTTGGCCCTTGGCATTGCCATCCCCATTTCCCTGCTTATGGCCATCTATCTGACAGAGTATGCTCATACTGCTGTGAAGCGCTATGTATTTCCGTTGCTTGACATTCTGGCAGGACTGCCGTCGGTCATCTATGGTGTATGGGGTATGCTGGTCATCGTGCCGTGGGTTGCAAACATAGTGGCACCATCATTGCATCGCGAAAGCAGTGGCTATACGGTGTTGGCCACGGGCATTGTTCTGGGCGTGACGGTAATCCCTCTGTTGGTCAGCCTGTTTATAGAGATATTCAGCAACGTGGGACGTGAATACCGCGAAGCGGCATGGTCGCTGGGTGCAACACGATGGCAGACCACTAAAGATGTCATCCTACGCAAGACGGCACCAGGTGTCATCGCTGCCATCGTCCTGGCAGCCAGTCGTACATTGGGCGAGACCATTGCCGTCATCATGGTGTGTGGCAATTTGGCTATTGTGCCAGGCTCTTTGCTGGATGCCTGCTATCCCATTCCTGCCCTGATAGCAAACAACTACGGCGAGATGCTGTCACTGCCACTCTATGAGAGTGCGCTGATGTTTGCAGCATTCATTCTGTTCTTTGTCGTACTGGTGTTCAACCTGTTCTCACGACTTGTCTTACGTAAAATGAAAAACAAATGAAGAGAGCTATAGTCATAGAAAAAATCTGGAAGGTATTGATGTATGCTTCCATCGCTTTGGTACTGTTCTTCGTTGTCAGTGTCATCTGGTCAGTCTTCAAGCGTGGCCTGCCCGTATTGTCGTGGGAGATGGTGTCGTCGTTGCCTGGAGGCGGCTTCTATATTGGCAAGGAAGGTGGATTCCTGAATGCTATCGTTGGTTCACTCTACATAGTAGGTGGTGCAACCTTCTTGGGCTTACTGGTCTCGATACCTGTAGTCTTCTACCTCAATGTCTATCTCAAGCCTCATTCCAAGTTTGGCTCTATTGCACGCCTGGCCTACGATGTACTTTTCGGAATACCAAGCATTGTCTATGGTGCGTTCGGCTTCACCATTATGATATTCTTTGGCCTGCGTACGTCGCTCCTTGGTGGTATTATCGTGGTCACCTTGCTCATCATACCTATTTTGATCCGCTCAATGGACGAAGTGGCTAAGACCATTCCACAAGACTTGCTGGAGGCTGGCTATAGTCTCGGCTCCACACGACTGGAGACCATCAGCGTCGTTGTCCGTCAGATAGCCCCGGCTATTGCTACTGCTACGTTACTCAGTATCGGACGTGCCATCGGCGACGCGGCAGGTGTGATGTTTACTGCTGGTTTTAGCGACTCTATACCTACAAGTCTTACTCAGCAGACGGCCTCTCTGCCATTGAGCGTGTTCTTCCAGCTTAGCGCTCCCCAGTTAGAAGTGCAGGATCGTGCATACGCCGCTGCAGTAGTGCTGACGGCCATCGTACTTGTCCTCAGTCTTAGTGGCCGGTTCATCATGAGCCGCTTCTCGCGCAACAAGATATAATCCTCAAATATACCCATTGTTAGCGATGCATTTTACTATTCAATAGGTATTGTCCAGGTGACTGAATCATCGTACCTTTGCACCGCAAAATGATGTCTATCCAACACATAAAAAATAATATATAATATGAGTTTTTCTATCAGTTTTCCACACGTACTTGGTGCCAGTTACAGCCAGCGTATACCTTGGACGGTACAGGTTCCGTTCATTGTCGACCGTAAGTTCCCCCGTCTGGAGGACACTCATCTGGCCACGCACAATCTGAATATCCACATAGGCAAGTCGCATATTCTGAAGGATGTCAACGTAGAGATTCCTCAGAATAAGATAACGTGCATCATCGGTCCTTCAGGCTGTGGTAAAACCACGCTGTTGCGTACCTTCAACCGCCTTGTAGACTCAATAGAAGGCGTCAAAATTGACGGTGAAGTAAACTTAGGAAAACAAGACGTTGTTGCGGCGGGTCCCAGCCAAATGACCGAACTGCGTCGAAATATTGGCTTGGTTCCACAACGGCCATGTCCGCTTCCCATGAGCATATATGACAACATTGCCTATGGATGCAAGATACATGGCGTTCGGGGCAAACGCAAGCTTGATCTCGTAGTTCGGCACTATCTTGAGGCAGTGGGATTGTGGGAAGAGGTGAAAGACCGCTTGCATACTCCTGCCATCAAACTGTCTGGTGGACAGCAACAGCGCCTCTGTCTGGCTCGCAGTCTGGCTGTCGAGCCCAGCTACCTGTTGGCCGATGAATCCACCAGTGCCCTTGATCCCATCTCGAGCAAGACTGTTGAAGATCTCTTCGTGAAGTTAAAGCAGGACTATTCCATTGTCATGGTTACTCATACCTTGCGTCAGGCTCAGCGCATTGCCGACCACGTCATCTTTATGTATCTGGGCGAAGTTATTGAACAGGGTGACGCAAAGGATATTTTCAATAATCCCCAGCATGAACTGACCAAAAATTATTTAAGTGGTGGAATCAGCTAAATCCTGTAATGTGAAGTACGAAGACCCCTTTAATTTCTCTCCTAACGATGAGGAAGAGGAAAGTTGGCGTAGTGCTCTCTTCTATACGATAGGAGTGCTTATCATGCTCATTTTGGGTTTGCTTGGAAACGGGGCGTTTAAGTAAGAGATATGTACCTATTGCACATATAATCTGCAGGATATGGAGTTCAAAGTAGAAAAAGCAGTTCTTGACGCTGGTGTAAAGATCGTGTTCGTGGTCATTCAAGGACTTGACAATAGTAAGGAAAGCTACGAATGGCATGCACATCGTGAGGTCTTACTGAACGATCTGTTAGAGCGTTATAAAGACGTTGACGTACATCAGGACCCAATTTTGGAGGGATTCAACCTGCTGCATGACCATACTGGCGTGAAAAGACGTAAGAATATTCCCGCCAGCGAGAATCTGATTAAACTGTTGCAGAAGCATGGCTCTCTTACCTATATTAATAAAGTTGTAGATATATACAACCTCATATCGCTCGACTCGAAACTGGCTCTTGGCGCACACAATATAGACCGCGTCAGCGGAAATGTCACGCTGCGCTTTACTGATGGTACAGAGCGTTTTGTACCGCTCGGCCAGACGGAGCCTGTAGCGATAAATCCTCATGAATATTCATACATCGACGATTCTAACGAGGTATTGTGTCGCTTGGAGATTCGACAAGTACAGAAGACACTGGTTGACGAGACGGCTCGCAACGTGTTCTACATTGTTCAAGGCAATGATGCTACTTCTGACGAGCTGCTTCATCAGACGGCACAGAAAATCATTGACCTGACTACGCAATATTGTGGTGGAGTCGGTGAAATCATCATCCCCACGGTCGTTTAAATGCAATTCGTTTGTAAGGCAGCCTCGGTGCTGCCTATTTTTTCTGGCGTAAAACCTAAATTCATTTAAATATGATTGCAAAAATAGGGAAAATGCTGGAAAATTGCTAAATTTGCACTCACATTTAAAACACTTAATTTAGCGATCGAAGTTATGAAAGTGATTAGTACAAAGAAGGCACCTGCTGCCATCGGGCCTTATAGCCAGGCCATTCAAGTGGGAAATCTCGTCTATACTTCTGGTCAGATTCCCATAGACCCTGAGACTGGCGTATTCGTCGAGGGTGGCATCAAAGAACAGACCCGTCAGTCGCTTACCAATGTAAAGGCCATTCTGGAAGAGACAGGTCTCAGTATGAGCAACGTCGTTAAGACCACTGTCTTCATGGCTGACATGAACGACTTCGCTGATATGAACGCCGTCTATGCAGAGTTTTTCACGGAACCATATCCCGCACGTTCTGCCGTTGCTGTAAAGACTTTGCCGAAGGGCGCCTTGGTTGAGATTGAAGTGGTTGCCGCTATTGAATAGAAGATGAAGCCACTATCCATACGAACGGCAGGCTTCACGGATTCGGTTATCCGACGGATGACCCGCATCTCCAATAAGTACGGAGCCATCAATCTCTCGCAGGGATTCCCAGATTTCGACCCGCCAAAGGAAATTACCAATCGTTTGGCACAGATTGCCCCGTCTGGCCCTCACCAGTATGCCATCACCTGGGGAGCGCAGAACTTCCGTGAGGCACTGGCCAAGAAGCATAGCCACTTTACGGGATTGCCCATCGATGCCGATAAGAATATCGTGGTGACTTGTGGCAGCACGGAGGCCATGATGGCTGCGATGATGACCGTCGTGAATCCAGGCGACAAAGTGGCCATCTTCTCGCCGTTCTACGAGAACTATACCGCCGACACTATCCTGACGGGAGCTGAACCTGTCTATATCCCGCTGGTGCCGCCAACATTCTCTTTCGATGCCAACCTGTTGGAGGATACTTTTAGGAATGGGGCCAGGGCTCTTGTTCTCTGTAATCCGTCGAACCCATGTGGCAAGGTGTTTACACGCGAAGAACTACAGACGATAGCTGATATCATCATCAAGTATGATGGCTATGTGATTACAGATGAAGTCTATGAGCATATCATCTATGCTCCACACAAGCACGTCTATATCTCCACGCTGCCAGGTATGTGGGAGCGAACCATTTCTTGTAGTTCACTCTCGAAAACCTACAGCATCACCGGCTGGCGACTCGGCTATGACATTGCTCCAGAGCGTGTCATCGAACGAGTGAAGAAGGTGCACGACTTCCTGACCGTTGGTGCTGCTGCGCCTTTGATGGAGGCTGCTACCGTCGGCCTTCGCTTTCCAGATAGCTATTATGCCAACCTTCAGGCACACTATAGCCACATGAAGCAGCTGTTCTGCGATGGTTTGAAGAATTTCGGTCTGACCTTTACAGACCCACAGGGAGCCTATTATGTGTTGCTTGATGTTTCCAAGTATGGCGTGAAAGATGATTTACATTTCTGCGAATGGCTGGCTGAGCATGTCGGAGTGGGTGCCGTCCCTGGCAGCTGCTTCTTCCGCGAGGACGTACATCACCTTATCCGTTTCCACTTTGCCAAGCGCGACGATACGCTGAATGCTGCCCTTGACCGGCTGTCGGAACTTGATAGCAAGGCTAAAGACTACAAATAGCATCATTCTGATGGAACTGAACCAAGATGCGGCAAAAGCCACGATTCGACCTATAGAGATGGCAGACCAACAGCCGCTGGCAAGACTGATACGATCCGTATTCGAGGAATATGGTGCTCCTTTGGTGAATACTGTCTACGATGACCCACGCACATGGCATATTTGTGAAACGGTGGAAAAGGAGAGGGCTGGCTATTGGGTGATAGATGTTGAAGGCGAAGTGATGGGCGGTTGTGGATACTATCCGACTGAAGGACTGCCTGAAGGCTATGCAGAACTGGTGAAGTTTTATCTCTCGCCCCTCGCACGGGGTAAGGGCTATGGCTCCCGCCTGTTCAGACTCGTTATAGCCGAGGCACGGAAGGCTGGCTATAAGCACCTCTATATCGAATCATTCCCTGAATTCGCCGACGCCGTGAAGATGTATGCCCGTCACGGCTTTGCAGAACTACCCTCGCGACTGGGTAATTCTGGGCATTTAGCGACGACCATACACATGAAACTTGACCTATAGAGCGTCTGAATCAGCGAAATACCCAACATAAGTGATGCGAAATGCCGTGCTGATGGTATTTCGCATCTCTATTTTTTGCCGTACCTTTGCAGCAGAAACTTTTGCCATTGTGAAATTGTATATTAAATGGGTAGATCTATGGTAATTAAAAAATCTGATTACGGCCAGCAGTACAAAGAGTATACAACTCAGGCCGCAGGCGATAAAGCCTATATAGTAGGCGCTCAGGTGCTCGGTGGAGAGCTCTGGTTCAACTAAGCGCAGTTCCACAACCCGTTTGTAAGGCAGCCTCAGTGCTGCCTGTTTTTGTGATTTTGAATTTGCAACCAGGTTGCAAGAAGAATATCGTAATTTTGTGCCCTGAAAGTGCAGAATTATGATTAATAAGATAATATGGTATTCTATACAGCACAAGTTTATAGTGCTGTTATTGCTGGCATTCATCATTGGAGGTGGACTCTATGGTATGCGCACAGTGAATGTGGATTCGACGCCTGATATCACGGATAATCAGGTGCAAGTGATTACGTCATCGCCCAATCTGGGTACGCTCGATATAGAGCAGTTTGTGACTTATCCCATTGAGCTTGCCATGAGCAATCTGCCTGGGGTAGAGGATATCCGCTCTGTATCGCGCTTCGGGCTTTCGGTGGTAACGGTTGTTTTCAAGGAGAACATGGGAACCTATCTCCCACGTCAGTTGGTGAAGGAGAAACTTGACGAGGTAGAAGAACAGATTTCTGAAGGTTTCGGAAAACCCGAGATAGGCCCGATTACTACAGGTCTGGGCGAGATATATCAATATACGCTCTTGCCTAAGGATGTTTCGAAATATACGCCTCAGGAATTGCGTACCATGCAGGACTGGGTAGTGAAGCGTCAACTCTCTATGATACCTGGAGTAGTGGATGTGAACTCGTTCGGCGGCAGTATCAAACAGTATGAGATAGCCTTGAGCTCAGAACAACTGAACTCACGACATGTAACCATGCAAGAGGTGTTTGATGCGCTCTCGAAGAATAATGTAAACACTGGTGGCGCCTATATCGAGAAAGACCACATGGCCAGTTTTATCCGAGGTGAGGGACTTGTTAAGTCGCTCGATGATATCAGGCATATCGTAGTGAAGAATGAGGGTGGCGTACCTATTCTTATTAGCGATGTGGCTGAGGAGGTGAGGTTTGGTCACCAGGTGAGGTATGGCGCTTTTACCCAAGACGGGCACGAGGCTGTAGGCGGTATGATACTGATGCTGAAAGGCGCCAATTCGGCCAAGGTGGTAGCTGCTGTGAAAGAGCGCATGAAGGATGTACAGAAGAGTCTGCCAAAGGATATACAGATTAAGCCCTTCCTCGACCGCAGCAATCTGATAGAGCGCACCACCAGCACTATTGCTCGCAACTTAACGGAAGGTGCATTGATTGTTATATTTGTATTGGTATTGCTGTTGGGCAGTGTGCGTGGCGGCCTGATTACGGCATCGGTCATTCCGCTGTCGTTGCTCTTTGCCTTCATCCTGATGCGTGTGTTTGGCGTTTCGGCCAATCTGATGAGTCTTGGTGCTATCGACTTTGGTATCATAGTTGATGGAGCTGTGATTATAGTTGAAGGAATAGTTCATAAAGTAGAAAGGGCGAAGTTCAAGATGTCGGAATCGCCGCTCGACATGGAGCAGATAGGCTACGAGAGTGCTTCGACTATGATGGGGGCCGCTTTCTTCGGACAGTTGATTATCCTGATTGTGTTTGCCCCCATCTTGTTCCTGACAGGCATCAGCGGAAAAATGTTCCAGCCGATGGCATATACTTTTGCCTTTGCCGTGTTGGGTGCATTGATTCTCTGCCTTACCTATGTGCCTGCCATCAGCGTATTACTGCTTAGACCTCATGGTAACAAGGATAGCAGGTTGGCACGATTTGAGCAAAGGCTGCAATTGCTGAGCGAAAACATGATGACCAAGGTGCAGCAGGCATACAGTCCGCTGCTCTCTTATTCGCTTGAACATCGCAGATTAGTGTTGCTGCTGGCTGCTGGTCTTTTTGTGATATCAGGATTGGTATTCTGGAATATGGGTGGAGAGTTTATACCCGAATTAGACGAAGGCGACATTGCTATGCAGACATTCCTGCGCCCTGGCAGTTCGCTCGAGGAAACCATCAAACGCGAGGTGGAGGTTGAACAAGTGCTACTTCAGAACTTCCCAGAGATAAAAACTGTTTGTGCTCGAATTGGTGTTGCTGATATTCCTACCGACCCGATGGGGTTTGATTATACTGACTCGTTTGTGATTCTTGAGAAAGATAAGAGCAAATGGAAAAATGCCAAGACGAAGGAAGAACTGATTGAAAAAATGATTGAGAAGCTGGACTCGCTTCCTGGTTTGAACTATTCTTTCTCACAACCTGTTGCCTTGCGCTTTAACGAGTTGCTCACTGGTGTACGCGAAGATATAGCCGTGAAGGTATATGGTGAGGATCTTGATACGCTGAACATGATTGGCGAAAAGATGGTGAACGTTATTTCAAAGATTAAGGGAGCTGAGGATGTGGCGTTGGAGCGTACAGCCGGTCTGCCACAGATTACCGTGAAATACGATCGTCAGAGAATAGCCCGCTACGGACTGAATATTGAAAAATTGAACAATTATGTATGTGCCGCCTTTGCTGGTGCAAAAGCCGGTGTGATATTCGAAGGGGAGAAACGTTTTGATATGGTGATACGCCTCGACCAGAAGGAGCGCAAGAGTATTGATGATATCCAGAATCTGTATGTAGATCTTCCAAATGGTTCATTGATTCCATTGAAAGAGGTGGCAGATATCAGTTATGAGCCCGGTCCGATGCAGATTAGTCGTGACAAAGCCTCACGACGTGTCTATGTAGGTGTGAATGTACGTGGTAGGGATGTGCAGTCGTTGGTTGAGGAAATTAAGCAGAAACTCGATAATCAGGTGAAAATGCCTACTGGCTATCATGTAACATACGGAGGCGAGTTCCAGAATATGCAGGATGCTCGTGAACGCATGGCTATAGTCATGCCTATAGCCTTGTTGCTGATCTTTGTGCTGTTGTATTTTGCCTTGAAATCAGTTAAACAGGCATTGATGATTTATATGGCAGTACCGCTTTCTACTATCGGCGGTGTCTTAGCATTGGCGTTACGTGGTATGCCTTTCAGCATCTCAGCTGGTGTGGGCTTTATAGTGCTTTTTGGTGTGGCTGTTCTTAACGGACTGGTATTGGTTAACCGCTTCAACGCTCTGCATCAGGGTGGGGTTGACGATATCCGTGAGTGTGTCATCAAGGGAACGCGTGAGCGCCTGCGCCCGATACTTCTCACAGCTACTGCTGCCATGCTCGGCTTCTTGCCAATGGCCTTCTCCGGTTCGGCTGGCGCAGAGGTGCAGCGCCCATTGGCTACTGTGGTTATAGGAGGTCTGTTTACCGCTACTACACTTACGCTGATCGTACTACCTATATTATATATGTATGAAGAGAAAATAGGAAAGAAACTTATGAATCATCATCTTCAAGTAACTACCGTGTTGATGGCTTTGCTCTTGCTGCCCTCTGTAGCAAAAGCACAGGTCATCACCTTACAGCAAGCACAGGAAATGGCTATTAAGAACTATCCAAGTATGCGGGCCGCACATCTGAACATACAAAGTCAGCAGGCTCTTCTGCCATCAGCATTCAACCTTGGTGATACAGAACTCTCTACGGGCGGCGAGGAAATAGGCAAGGGCAACGAAGCTACCTATACCTTGATTGCTCTCCGACAGAATCTGGATATCTTCAGTATCGGTGCCAAGAAGGGACTACTGAATCAACAACTGAAGGTGGCTGAAGCCGAAGGGAAAGTGGTGGAACGAGAGCTGAAGCGTGAGGTTGGCATTGATTATGTGAACGCCCTGGTAGCTCGTCATCGTACAAAGGTTTATGAGGGCTTTGATTCGGTATTCAGCGATTTTGAAAAAGCAGCAAAGATGCGATACGAAACCGAAGCAACCTCAAAACTGGAATATATCAGTGCGCTGCAGCAATTACGCCAGAACAGCCTTGCTCTTCGCCAGGCTCAGATGGATGAAGAAATTGCGAAACAGAACTTGAACAGATGGTTGGGAACAGAAACGTTTTTTTTGCCTGCGGATAGTCTGGAATTAAGCATAGAGAACCCAATATTGAATAACACACCAACTATTCAGCTTGCCAACGAGAAAGTGAAGTTGGCCGAGAAGCTGGTAAAAGCCGAAAAGGCAGAATTTCTTCCTAAACTGTATGTTCAAGGAGGTTCGCAGAAGATTGGTAATAATAGTGGTTACTGGTCGTACGAGGTTGGCGTCAGCATGCCTGTGTTCAGTAGCGAACGTAGGGCGAAAGCAAAGGCCGGAAAACTACAGTTCGAAGCTGAAAAGGCTCAGCAGGAACATACAGAACTGCTGTTGAAATCAGAACTACAGACGCTTTCGGCCAATAACGAGAAGTGGCAGGAACAGCTGAAATACTATCGCGAAGTGGTTCTTCCGTTAGCTGATGAGCAACAACGCGTGGCTATCATGTCATACCGTCAAGGGGCTATCGACTACATCGGATTTATTGAGAATATGAAGGAGGCTGCAAAGGTACAACTTGACTATTGGGATGTATACGGTGAGTATCTCACCAGCCATATTAAATTACTTTATTTTTAAAACGACATTATGAAAACTTATATTTTTAATATTGCAATTGCTGCTATGATGCTTGTAGGTTGCACTGGCAACATCGACAAGGATACCAATGAGACGGCAGAGGCTGAAGTTGAAATGGCTGACGTGACACTTACCGACAGTCAGGTGAAGAAACTGGGCATCAGCTTCGGTACACTTCCTACCCACGAATTCTCGGGCGAGATTGAGGCTAACGGCAGCTTGGCTGTAGCACCTCAGAGTCAGGCATCGGTATCGCCCTATACAGGGGGAAATGTGAAGCAGATTCTGGTTCGTGAAGGCCAAAAGGTTGTGAAGGGGCAGGTGCTGGCATTACTCTCTCATCCTGATCTCCTGGATGTGCAGAGCCGCTATCTTGATGCGTATAACCGACTGATATATGTTTCTAAGGAATACGAACGACAGCATAAACTCTATACCGAGAAGATTGGGTCGGGCAAGGACTATCAGCAGACACTCTCTGAATATCGTCTGCTTCAAGGACAACTCCGAACATCGGAGGCTCAACTCCGTATGATGGGTATCAATCCTGCCAAGATTGCCAATGGAGAAACTGTTACCTCTGTTGCGCTTCGTGCTCCTATTGCAGGCACTGTAGAAGCTATCAATGCCGAAACTGGTCAGTATGTCGATAATCAAATGGCGATGTTTCATATCGTGAATTTCGACAATATCTATGCAGACTTGTTAGTGTTCGAGAAAGACCTTCCGCACATCCGTGTAGGACAGGATGTTAGTTTTGAACTGAAATCGGCTTGTGGCGATAAGTTTACTGGAAAAATCACATCTATAGGCAAGATCTTCGATAATAATCCCAAGGCAGCACATGTGCGTGCCACGATAGAAGGCCCAGAACATGAATTTGCAGAAGGTCTCTATCTCTGTGGCAAGATAGTATCCGACTTACACCAGGCACCAGCATTCTCAACCGAGGGAGTGGTCTCCGATGCCGGTAAATCCTATGTGTTTACCGTTACTCGTGATGATGGTAGTTACACCTTCCATCCTGTAGAAGTAACAAAGGTGCGCGAGGAGAAAGGATTCATAGAGGTACAGCCGATAAGCGACGTAGGCTCTACGGCTCAATTTGCTTTGAATGGCGCCTATTATATCCTATCGGAAATGAAAAAGGCCGAGACGGGAGAAGATGAATAAGTAATAAAATAATAATAATGAGATGGATAATAGTAGTATAATCTATCAAAAATTGACTGAGGACAAAATCGATACATTTATTCAGATGCGCATTAATCAGCTTCTTGAGGAGGGCGCAACAGAAGATGTCGATCTTGCTCCATCATTGAAGGACTATTATGTTAGACATATGGCAGATGGCTCCTTTGTATCATGGATTGCGATGGATGGTGAAAAGATAGTGGGAACGAGCGGTATGTCTTTTGTGGAGAAGCCACCATATTTTGGTTGTCCCAGCGGAAGGATAGGTCTTCTGTCGAGTATGTTTACTGATCCTGACTACAGACGCAAGGGAATAGCAAAAGAACTGCTTTCAAGAGTGGTAGAGGAAGCCAGAGTACATGGGTGTGGTTCGGTTCAGATCACAGCATCAGACATGGGTGTCCTACTATATACAGCATTTGGTTTCGTCAAGAATACGAATTTTATGCAATATCGTATCGATTAATGAATGTAATCACTGCTGTCAGAGAGCTGTAATCGACGAAGTCTTCCTTTTTGCCATATGTGGCAAGAATGGTCTTTGATTCGGCATTAAGCTTTTCTTCGGGCATCTTTGAGATTTTCGAGTGAATGACCGCCATCATCATCCGATGCTTCAGACTCAGATGGCTGTAGTCAATGGCTCCATGTAGATGGAATATCCGTGATTCATCATAGAAATGTTCTGGAACACGTTCCTTAATAGAGTGCCGGATGTATGCAATATTCTCTGGATCTGTCGGGTCAACAAGACCGACAGTGACGATAACCAGTTCTTGCTTGGGGGACATCTTACTGACCGTCTTCTTTAACCCCAGGACACTCCCCGCATAAAGAGCCCCCATGAAGATAACCCGTTCATACTTATTAATATCCTTAGCCTCTTTGAAAGCTACGGCTTCTATCCCCGTCATTGCAGACAGGTGTTCGGCATATCGCTTAGTTGTGCCATATTGGCTTCCATAAATAATGAGCGATTTGTTCATTTGCGCATGGTTTGTTCACCCCGTTTTGTCATTTCCTCTGCAAATGCTTGTTCGCCGTTCTCACGGATGTAACGGATGCAGGCAGGACGGTCGCTATGGAAGACGAATGCAAAGACCTTGCTAACAAAATTGTTGTAAAGGCGACATTCCTTAACGTCTATCTCGCATTCGGCACAAGTATGGAAACCCTTTTCCATACAACACTTGCGGATCTTGCACCATGAAGCCTTTTCATTTTTATGACATCCAGGGCATTTGCCCATACGGTATTTCTTGCACGCTCCACAGTAAAGACCGCAAGCGGCAACCATCCTCACGTCAACTGTTATTTCTTTCATTTACTCAATTTTGATTCATTACCTAATGATATAGCGGGGTCTTTGGGCAGGAAATCACTGTCTCATACACTACAGTTTCTCCACCAATGCCTGAATCTTGCTCAGCGTGGCATCGGTCTTCTGCTCGTCGATCTTGGCACTGACATAGCCTATATTTTCTACCTGCCAATAATTGCAGATGTCACGGAACTCTGCGATAGCACCATCATAAACGTTTGGCGAATAGGATGACATCAACAGAGCCATCTTTTTCACCTTGGCTGGTTTGTTCACGCAGTACATGCGCTGAATGGGAAGCTGAATCTGGGCTGAGAGCGTAAAGTAGTAGATGGGTGCAGCCAGCACCAGCACCTCTGCTTCTGCCATCAATGGGTACAATTCCTGCATGTCATCCTTCTGGATGCAGGCACCATTGCCTTTGTTATGACAATACTCGCAAGCCAGACAGCCTGCAATCTTCTTCTTAGACACATTGACCAATGTGACCTGATGACCTGCTGCCTCGGCAGCCTTCTTGTACTCTTCCGCCATCCATGCAGTGTTGCCGTTAGCTCGTGGCGAGCCTTGTAGAATCAGAATGTTCATAATCGTATTTATTTAGTGTAAATCCTTAAATTAGAAAGTTGGTACTCACCACTCGAAAGTTGGTTCTTACCTAATAACCTTGCTAATTTTCTTTGCAAATATACGGATTTTGCTGCAAATTTTGTATATTTGCACCTTAAATTTAGGATTGTTTATCAAGTAACCCAACAAAATCTGCACTTATGGATTCTTTTAAGGATAAAGTAGCCGTTGTGACGGGAGGTGCTCAGGGCATCGGACGATGTATTGCCGATGAGTTTCTGAAGGCCGGTGCCCATGTCTGTGTCATCGACAAGCAGAAAGGGCAGCACTTTGTGGGCGACATATCGGACAAGCAGGTGCTGGAGCGGTTTGCCCAGGAGGTCATCGGGAAGTATGGTCATGTGGACTACCTTATCAACAATGCCCTACCGCTGATGAAGGGCATTGACGAATGCAGCTATGAAGAGTTTCAATACGCCATGAGCGTGGGAGTTACCGCTCCGTTCTACCTTGCCAAACTCTTCGCTCCGTATTTTGCCGAAGGTGCCGCCATCGTGAATATATCATCGTCCCGTGACCGCATGAGCCAGCCGCAGACAGAGAGCTACACGGCTGCAAAAGGTGGCATTGCCGCACTGACCCATGCACTGGCTGTTAGCTTTTCAGGCCGTATTCGTGTTAATTCTATCTCACCAGGTTGGATAGACACTAACTATACGGTCTATGAAGGCCCCGATGCCACACAGCAACCTGCAGGACGTGTCGGCAATCCGATGGATATTGCCAACATGGTGCTGTTCCTCTGTTCCGACAAGGCAGGTTTCATTACGGGTGAGAACATCTGCATAGATGGTGGCATGACCCACCAGATGATCTATCATGGCGATAACGGCTGGAAGTTGGAAATATGAAGAAGGGATTACTTATATCGATTGCGTTGATATTTTCAGTTGCAATATCGGCACAGGATGTTGAAGGATTCATCAACAGACAGATGCAGACTTATCCGAAGTCGCGGCTGCTTGACATCTACAAGTCGTGCTTCCAGGACTATATGGGAGCCGAACATCTGGTGTCGGACAGACAAAGGGTTAAGGCTTATCTGGATGAAGAGTTGAATACTATCAGCCTCGATGACCTCATGCCCTGGTACTACGAGCCATGCGGGATAGACAGCAGCTATTATCGTGTCAGCATTCGAGCCATCAAAGAGAGTCTCGTCTCAGAAGACCTGTTGCTTAATGCCTTCATCCGAAGTGCCAACTCTGAGAAGCGACCTTCTGTTGAGTCGTGGAGTGAACGATGGCACAAGATTATTGGTACTATTGACCAGATGAAACTGGATTTGCCCAACTATCAAGAGGACAAACAATTCATAGACAGCGTCCTTTACGTCGGGAAATACGCCATCAGCCACTCGCCAGACTACCGTGAGGCCTATCATCCTCACTACAGAATTGTAGAACGTAACATCTTTGAAAAAGAAATCAAAAGTCTTATAGATCAGAAAAAGTAAAAAAACAATGAAGATAGAAAAGTTTGTATTCGCAGCCTTCATGCTTATGGCAAGTATTCCTGCATTTGCTCAGGAAGAGAACGGATTTAAGAAGTTCAACGTAAGGGAGGACTTCACGGAGAATGGTTTCCAATGGTTCCACGATGCCGAATTGCTTGCGGCTGGCGACAAGGAGAAAAGCAATGCCATGACCATCGGCTGGGGTGGCATCGGGACACTTTGGGGACGCACAGCCCTGACTGTTTATGTCGCAGAGAAGCGTTATACCAAGGAGTTTATGGATAAAGCGGAATACTTTACTGTGATGGCTTTTGACGTGAAGGACAG
>OMQN01000024.1 GCA_900313235.1 uncultured Prevotellaceae bacterium
GTCTTCTCGCATGTCAACCTCACCATCAAGCGTGGCGAGAAGGTGGCCTTTGTGGGTAAGAACGGCGAGGGTAAGTCTACGCTGGTGAAGTGCATCATGGGCGAGATACCCTTTGACGGCCACCTGAAGGTGGGCCATAACATCCAGATAGGCTATTTCGCCCAGAACCAGGCCCAGCTGCTGGACGAAGAACTCACCGTGTTCCAGACGATAGATAATGTGGCTAAGGGCGACATCCGCCTGCGCATCAACGATATCCTCGGTGCCTTTATGTTTGGCGGCGAGGCGTCAGACAAGAAAGTCAAGGTGCTCAGCGGTGGCGAGCGCAGTCGTCTGGCAATGATTCGTCTGCTGTTGGAACCCGTCAACCTGCTCATCCTCGACGAGCCCACCAACCACCTCGACATGCCGTCGAAGGACGTGCTGAAAGAGGCCATCCGCGCCTTTGACGGTACGGCTATCATCGTCAGTCACGACCGTGAGTTCCTCGACGGACTGGTCAGCAAGGTCTATGAGTTTGGTGGCGGCAAGGTCAGAGAACACCTCGGTGGTGTGTACGACTGGATTGAGAGCCATCGTAATGGGGCTAATGGTTCTAATGGACAACCCGTCAAGCCCACCAAGCCCATTGAACCTATCGCAACTCCCAAATCTAACGACTATGCCGCCCACAAGGAGCAGCAGAAGCGCCTCCGCAAGGCCGAGCGTGCTGTCGAGGAGTCGGAGCGCAAAATCAGCGATATGGAGCGTCGCCTCAAGGAACTTGACGACCTGCTGATGGTACCTGAGAATGCTGCAGACATGACGCTCGTCACCGAGTATACGACGACGAAGAAGGCCCTCGACGAAGAGGTGGAGCGCTGGGAACGTCTTTCGGAAGAGTTAGAGAATATTAATCAATAAATGTACAGTATGAAAAAACTATTTACAATGATGGCATTAGCAGTGATGGCAGCATCAGCTTCTGCACAGCTGAAGTCGGGTATCAACATGAACGACCTCGACAAGTCTGTACGCCCGGCCGATGATTTCTATGAGTATGCCTGTGGTGGATGGATGAAAGCCAATCCACTGCCTGCCGCTTATTCGCGCTACGGCAGCTTCGACCGCTTGGCCGAGGACAACAACAAGCGCATCAATGGTATTCTGAAAGAACTGCAGGAGAACACCTATCCCGCAGGGTCGGTAGAGCAGAAACTCAGCGACCTCTATAAGCTCGCCATGGACTCTGCCCGCAGAGAGCAGGACGGACTGGCTCCTGCCATGCCCATCATCAAGCGTCTGGAGGCTGCCAAGACCAAGGAGCAGCTCTTTGCCATCCAACTGGAGTTGATGCCTTATGGTAACTCGGAGATTTTTGGCGCCTATATCGGTGCTGACGAGAAAAATGCCGCACAGAACATCCTGAACTTCATGCAGAGCGGACTGACGCTGGGACAGAAAGACTACTATCTGGAGAACGACGAGGCCACCGTGAAGATTCGCGAGGCCTACAAGAAGCACATCGTCCGCATGTTCCAGCTCTTTGGCTTCAAGAAGGGTGCTGCCGAGAAGAAGATGAAGAACATCCTGAAGGTAGAGACAGCACTGGCCAAGGTGTCTAAGTCTCGTACAGAACTGCGCGACCCCATTGCCAACTATAACAAGATGACACTGAAGGAGTTGGATGCCATGTGCCCGCACCTGCAGATAGAGCGCCAGATGAATGCCAAGGGCATCAAGAGCCAGTATATGCAGGAGGTCGTCGTGGGACAGGTGGAGTTCATGAAGGCCGCCGACAAACTGTTCAGCACGATGTCTGCCGCAGAGTATCGCGATGTGATGGAGTGGGGACAGATAGACGGTAGTACGGGTTATCTGAACGACGAGGTGCGTGCCGCCAACTTTGACTTCTACGGCAAGGTGTTCTCAGGACGCAAGGAGGACCACCCCCTGTGGCGTCGTGCTACCAGCCAGGTACAGGGTGTGATGGGCGAGGCCCTGGGTCGCATCTATGTCAAGAAGTACTTCCCTGCATCGTCTAAGGAGCGCATGAAGACGCTCGTAGAGAACCTCCGCATCGCACTGGGTGAGCGCATTGCTGCACAGGACTGGATGGACGATTCTACGAAGGTCAACGCCCTGCTGAAGCTCAACACGTTCTATGTGAAGATTGGTTATCCCGACCGCTGGACAGACCTCACCGACCTGAAGATTGATGCGAAAAAATCTTACTATGACAACATGCGTGAGTGCAACCGCTTCTGGAATGCATGGCGTATCGATCATACCGCCGGTAAACCCGTCGACAGAGACGACTGGCACATGACGCCACAGACCGTCAATGCCTACTATAACCCTACCACGAACGAAATCTGCTTCCCCGCTGGTATTCTGCAAGTTCCGTTCTTTGACCCTACAGCCGATGACGCCTTCAACTACGGTGCTATCGGTGTCGTCATCGGTCACGAAATGACGCATGGCTTCGACGACCAGGGACGCCAGTATGACAAGGACGGAAACATGCACGACTGGTGGAAGGAAGAGGATGCAAAAAACTTTACAGCACGTACCGACAAGTATGCTGACTTCTTCTCCAACATCAAGGTGCTGCCCGACCTCAACGCCAACGGTCGACTGACGCTGGGCGAGAACCTGGCCGACCATGGTGGTCTGCAGGTGGCATGGTGTGCCTACAAGAACGCCACCAAGCGTGCTCCGCTGCCCGTCATCGACGGACTCACTGCCGACCAGCGTTTCTTCCTGGCCTATGCAGGTGTGTGGGCAGGAAACATTGTGGAGGCAGAGATCCGCAACCGCACCAAGAGCGACCCCCACTCACTGGGGCGCTGGCGTGTGAATGGCGCCCTGCCACACATCGATGCTTGGTATGAAGCCTTCGGCGTCAAGGAAGGTGACAAAATGTACCTTCCGAAGTCCGAACGCCTGCCTTTGTGGTAGTCTTTGTGTCGTACATATAGACCAAAATCATAAAAATGCCGTCGTAAATATAAATTTACGGCGGTTTTTTTTGTACGTTAAATTTTTTTTGCTATCTTTGCAACTGACTATTTTAACTACAGCAATTAACTACAACAAGATGATTGACGAAAATAACTCTCAGACAGGCGACTTGCAGACCACTGTAAGACCCCAGCAGGTGCTCAACAGGACCATGGGACCCAAGGAGTCCTTTACTCCTCAGCAGCCCTACGCCCCCCATCAGACGATGCAACAGACACAGCAGCGACAGGCTGCCGGTAAGGCATGCCCCTTCTGTGGTGCCATCAACGATCCCGAGGCGATGTTCTGTGCCCAGTGCGGTCAGCCCATCAGCAAGATGACGTGCCCCCACTGCAGTGCCGAGATTGATCCTGACGCAGACTTCTGTGAGGTCTGCCATCACTATATCAAGAAGGACGTCTGTTCCTATTGTGGAGCGCACCTGGATGGCAACGAAGCCTACTGTCCCGAGTGTGGCAGTCCGCGAGGCGGCATGGTATGTCCCACATGTCACACGCTGAACGACTTTGCCTTCTGTAAGAAGTGCGGTACGGCGCTGACCAAGGAAGCCCGCCAGTTGGTGAAGCAGCTGCAGCTGAACCCCGACTACCAGCAGTTGTTGGAAATCGTCAGAGACTACTCCAACCTGGAGAATGCGCTGCCCTACAATTCAGAGCGTGACATCCTCCGCGAACAGGCCAATGAGAAGTTGCGCGAACGCGTGCTCTCCCTGTTGCAGAAAGACCAGGGCGTCGAACTGCCCGTCATTCCCAAGGTGGAGTCGAAGCGTATGACCCGCGAGGAACTGGAAGAGATGAAGTCCGTCAAGATCAAGATGCTGTCGACCATCCTCGACAAGTTGGCCGTGCCCCCCACGACATCTCCTGTCCAGGCACGCAACTTCGCCATGGCCAGCAAACCCGTAGGTGTCCGTCTTGCATGGGTGTGCAACTACAAGCACGCCATGCACAGCAGTCCTTGCGGATGTGCCAAGCCACATCTGGGCGGCAAATGGGTGATTTTAGGAAAGAATAGTACGGACGAAATTAAAGACGACAAATAACCATGGATGTGACCAATCGACCGGCAGCCCCTAAGAACGCAGATGCCACCATCCGTGTGGGGACGCCTCAAGCCGCCCAGTCGGGCGCTTCTGACATCACCGTCAGACCCGGTACCAAGATACAAGACACCAGCGACGACACCATCAACGATGGCGACTTCGTCCTCAAAGGCCGACTATATCGTGGCATCAAGTGTCTCAGCGACAACTCCGGCGAGGCCCAGGTGTTCCTGGTGCAAGGCGACGAGGGCGAGCGCGTGCTGAAAGTGTATTACCCCAACTTCACCATCAAGAAGGAATTGATGCGCATCATCCAGAACTTCAATCTGGAGATGATAGTCAAGATTACCGACTATGGTAAGACTTATGTAGAGGGTAAGAACCGCGACTACGAACTCATGGAGTACCTCCGTGGCGGTACGCTGGGCGACTACGACCTCAACGGCGACTTCAACCAGTTCCGCCGCATCGCCCTGCAGTGTGCTGCAGCGTTGGCCTACTGTCACAACAACAACGTCATCCACAAGGATATCAAGCCAGGCAACTACTTCTTCCGCGACGAGGCGCACAAGGAGATTGTGCTCGGCGACTTCGGTATTTCCAGCATCATGGAGGATGAAAGTCGCCTGCACAAGACCACTCAGGCACGTACCCCCGTGTATGCGGCTCCCGAGATGTACAACGACGTCATTGATGGCGAGGTGGAGATTACGCCTGCCGCCGACTTCTACTCTTTGGGTATCACGCTGATGACGCTCTGGCTGGGCGAGAACCCGCTGAGCCAGAACGAACGTGTGATGATGCGTAAGAAGAACGAGGGTCGTCTGCCACGCATCAACGAGCTGCCCGACCGTGTCAAGATGATTGTGCAGGGTCTGACAGCCGTCAACCCCGCCAGTCGTTGGGGCTACGACCAGGTAGAGCGCTGGTTCCTCGGCGAGGATGTCGAAGTCGACATCTCCTCACCGCTGCTGAAGTACCGCAGCTTCATCGTCGACCCCGAGCGCAACCTCGTCGCCGACAACGTGCAGGAGCTGATACCGCTGCTCATGGAGAACGAGCGACTGGCCACCAGCTACCTCTATAACGGACGTATCCCCGAATGGTTGGAGCAGTGCGGTAACGTCAAGCTCTGCTCCGCCGTGAAGGACATCATCACCCACCGCTATCCTGTCGACCAGCGTGCAGGACTCATGGCCTCCATCTACGTCATGGAGCCCACCTATCCTTACACCGACCTGCGCGGCAGCAAGTGCAACGACATCCACAGCGTAGCCATCTCCATCCTCAGCTATATGGAGGAGTATGCCATCACGCTGCGCAATCCCAACGACAACGTATTCCTATATATCGAGGCCCACACCAAGGCCGACATCAACCGCCTGCGCAGCTATTTTGCTCCCGACAGTCCGCTGACGCAGCGTGTCGCCATCCTGCGACTGGTCTACGAGATGGACCCCGACATTCCGTTCCTGGTGAAGTATCCGTCGGGCACCATTCAGGAGATTGTCCACTCCTTCGGCTACGAGAACTGTTCGGAAGACGACTGGAACAGCATCTGCGACGGTCGTCTGCTGTCGTGGATGTACTGCCACGGCGACGTGATGGCTTGCGAGGCGTTGCGCACCATGACAGAAGGTCAGGAGCCCACGCGTTCGCTGGGCTATAAGGTGCTCTACAACCTCGACCGCGAGGCCTCCTACGATCTCCGCGAAGCCGACAACCCTTACAAGGTGGGCGAAATCATGCGCAACGAGTTGAAATACTGGCAGAGCCTGCCCCAAGAGGAGTTTGAAGAGAAGCTTGGCGAGTTCTCCGACCCCAACGGTCGCTTCCAGTATTTCGCCCAGCTGCATGGCTGGTACGAACAACTGGCACAGGCCAAGGCCTGCTTCGACTTGGAGAGCGACGAGAACAAGGAGCGCCTGGGAGCCTACGACCTCCACACGGCAGCCTACCGCTTCTGTCGCATCCTGGGTGCCATCCCCGTCTATGTACTGGAGGACGGCACCGAACTCACCGACGGTACCAACTTCGAGAAGCAGACACGCCGTCCCATCCTGTTGGGTGCCATGCGCCGCGGAGCCCTCAGCCAGTGGATGTCCGTGTTCTTCCACGAGGACCCCAACAAGACCTTCGAAGAGCCTTACAGCTACGAGCGCCGACTGGAAGAGTGGGTCATGAACCTCGGCGAGGTCGACCAGAACCAGCCGTTCTATAAGCGTCTCACCACCGCCAAGGAGGAGACGGACCGTAAATATAAGAATGTAAAGAAAGAGTACGGCCGTGCCAAGTTCAAGGAGCACCGCTGGCGCACCACCTTCTACGGACTCTGCGGACTGTGGATAGCGTTGCTCGTCATCTTCGGCATCGACAACCGTGCCGACGTCATGGCACGCACCTCTTTCACCATCATGCTGCCGGTGGGTGGCGTCAGTGCCGTCATCGTCGGACTGCGCGCCTTCTTCCGTGGCTATGGCTTCGTGCTCAGCTTGCTGTGGGGTGTCCTCGGCCTGCTGTCGGCCACGATACCTATTGTCATCATGAAGTATGTCTTCAACATGCATCCCGGCATGTTTGTTCCTGCTGTCATCGTACTCACCTTAGTATATATGCTCATCTGTCATCTCACCGACTACCATCGCGACTCCAAGATGGAGAACCAGTTCATTGGCGAGGTGATGGAGCAGGACGTGAAGACCAGTCTCATGGAACCGCTGACGTACACCTTCAAGCAGAAGTCGTTCAAGTTCAAGGGCTCTAAGTTTGCCATGCTTGACGACCTGACCAACCAGGTGCGCTCCATCAGCGGCGAGTCCGTGCTGCACTACAGGGTATGGACGGTGATGGTAGCCTTGCTGTTGATAGAGATGCTTCTCTTCAACCCCAAGTTGCTGAACTACAAGATTCCAGAAAAAGACAAGATTAGTCTTTCTCCAAATAAAGTCATTGAACAATTACAAAAGGACGTAGAATAAGTATGGTTTGTGAGCATTGTCAAAAGGAAAACCGCTCGATAGCCAAGTTCTGTAAATGGTGCGGTCACCCACTGGTGTCGCAGAACATTTTGGACCGCATGGTAGGTCTTGACAACGTCAAGCAACAGCTGAAGACCGTTGTCGACACCTATACCTATCTCCAGTCGCGCCGCGACGTGATGAATGTGCGCCTCAGCGTGAACACCATCATCATCGGTGAGACAGGTACGGGTAAGACCGCCCTGGCAGAGGTGATACGAGACTATTTCCATCAGCATAAGATCTTACAGAAACCCAAGTTGACGATGGTCGACGCTGTCGACTACCAGCGCTTCGTGGAAAAGTGGGAAGAGAACGTTAACGAGGCCAAGGGTGGCATTCTCTTCTTCGACAACGTCCAGAAGCTGTTGCCCGACCGCTACTCCAACCAGGTGAACCCGTTGGATAAGCTGTTTGTCGAGATGGACAAGTGGGACGAAGACCCCATCGTCATCATGGCTGGTCTGCCGAAGGGCTTGGACGACTTCCTTGCCGCCAACCCCGCCGCGCAGAACCGTTTCAAGTATACCTTCCGTCTGCCGACGCCAGGTTATCAGGAGCTCTGCGACATCTGTAAGATGGAGTTGCGCACCAAGTATGGACTGACAGCCTTCTCTCCCGAGGCCGACAACAAGCTGTTGCGCCTCTTCCAGTATCAGGTCAAGATCAAGGACGACACCTTCGGTTACGCCCACCTGGCCATCAAGACTGCCGAGGACATCTTCACCTCGTTCATCAGCCGCGGCTCAGGAGCCGTCATGGTCGAGGAGCGCGACATCACGGGTTATGTTCCCGAGGAGCGCACCCTGGAGGACATCCTCAGCGATCTCGACCGCTACATCGGCATGGACGAAGTCAAGAAGGCCGTCAAGGAAATTGCCTTCACCGTACATAATAATATACAGCGCGCGCAACGCGGACTGGGCGAACAGGAGAAGGTCGGCATCCATATCGTGCTGACGGGTAACCCCGGTACGGGTAAGACGACCATTGCCCGCAAGTTGGGCGAAATCCTCGAGTCCATAGGCTATCTCGACAGTGGTCACGTCGTCGAGGTAGACCGTTCGAAGATGGTCAGCCCCTATCAGGGCGAGACGCCGAAGGTGGTCGACCGCCTCTGCGACAAGGCCATGGGCGGCATCCTGTTTGTCGACGAGGCCTACACGCTGGCACCTGTCAGCAGTGGTGGCGACAAAGACCAGCAGGGCACGCAGGCGCTGGAGCAGTTGATGAAGCGCATGGAGGACGACCGCGGCAAGTTCGTGGTCATCGCCGCCGGCTATCGTCAGGAGATGGAGAACCTCTTCCGCATCAACCCGGGAGTGCGCAGCCGCTTCAGCTATTTCCTCAACATCGACGACTACAACCCCGACCAGCTGTTCCAGATTATGATGGTCTTCGCCAAGGAGAAGAAGTACCAGTTCACGCAGGAGGCGCAGGAGTTGACGCAGAAGATGGTTACCGAGATGTACAACTCGCGCGACAAGGACTTCGCCAATGGTCGCACCATGCGCCAGCTCTTCGACAAGATCTGTGCCAAGCAGGCCGAGCGCCTGCAGCAGGTCGACATCACGACGCTCTCCAACGAGCAGCTCATGACTGTCGACGTACAGGATATTCCCTACAACGCTCCGCAGGCTGTCGACTACACGCAGTGTCTCTCCAAGCTCGACGGCATGGTGGGTCTGGCGTCTGTCAAGAAGGAAATCAGCAACCTCGCCGCCTTCCTCAACCTGCAGATACGCCGTGGCGAGACCAACACGTTCCAGGGCAAGCACTACGTCTTTACGGGTAACCCCGGTACGGGTAAGACTACCGTGGCACGCATCATGGCTGACGTCTTCCGCTCGCTGGGCATCCTGTCGCGCGGTCAACTCGTTGAGGCCGACCGCTCTAAGCTGGTGGCAGGCTTTGCCGGTCAGACGGCCATCAAGACCAACCAGCTCATCGACTCCGCCATGGGTGGCGTCCTCTTCATCGACGAGGCCTACACGCTGAAGTCTAACGACCAGGACTCTTTCGGTGCCGAGGCCATCGACACCCTGTTGAAGCGTCTGGAGGACGATCGCGGCAAGTTCATCTGTATCGTCGCCGGCTATACCGACAACATGCACGACTTCATCGACACCAACCCCGGACTGAAGAGCCGCTTCACGCAGACCATCCATTTCGAGGACTACACCCCCGACGAACTCACGCAGATATTCCTCAACCTCGCCAAGGGCAAGAACTTCACCGTCGACGAGGAGACCAAGGGCACCATCCATCGCCAGTTCGAACAGCTCTACCTGCGCCGCGACAAGAACTTCGGCAATGCCCGCGAGGCACGCCGCATCTTCGACCAGGCTATCGAGAAGCAGAGTCAGCGCCTCATTACTATGATGGGTACGCGCGACTTCAAGGAAGAGGATATGTACCGCATCACCTCTGCCGACCTCGCCATCGAGGCTGCTGCCAAGGCACGTCCGCTCGACGAGGTACTCAACGAGCTCGACGAGTTCATCGGCATGCGCTCTGTCAAGAACATGATACGTCGTCTGGCTGTCCAGAGCATGTTCATGAAGCAGCGTGCCGCCATGGGTGCCGGCAGCGTACAGCAGATGTCTATGAACTTCATCCTGACGGGTAATCCCGGTACAGGTAAGACCAGCGTCGCCCGCAAGATGGGCGAAATCCTGCAGGCCATGGACATCCTGCCCACCAGCCGTGTGCTGGAGGCCAGCCGTGCCACGCTCGTCGGCAAGTATATGGGTGAGACACCCAAGATTGTCAACAACATGTGCGACAAGGCTATGGGCGGCATCCTCTTCATCGACGAGGCCTACACGCTGTCGTCCGACAACGACATGTACGGCAAAGAGGCCATCGACACGCTGATGAAGCGCATGGAGGACGACCGCGGCAAGTTTGTGGTCATCGCCGCAGGCTACAAGGACGAGATGGAGACCTTCCTCGCCGTCAACCCCGGACTCGCCAGCCGCTTCACCCACAAGATGCACATCGACGACTATAACGAAGACGAACTGCTGGCTATCTACAAGAAGATGGCCGCCAAGGACAACTACAAGCTGTCGCCTGAGGCTGAGTTCAAGCTGATGGATGTCATCTGTCGTATGGTCATCAATAAGAATGAGTCGTTTGGCAATGCCCGCGAGATGCGCAACGTTCTCGACGCTACCATCCAGCAGCTGTCGATGAGGGTGAGCAACCTGCCGCCTGAAGCCATCACGCAGGAGACCTACCAGCTGATCATGCCCGATGATATCAAGGAGGTCTGACATCGTCAAAACGCAAATAGTAAATAGTCAAATCGTAAATAGTCAAATTGTCAAATATAATGATTGTTTGTCCAAGTTGCAGAGAAGAAATAGAAGAGTACTCTCACTTTTGTGATCAGTGCGGACAGGAATTGGTCTACTGCAGCAATTGTGGTAGGGTAGGCATGGGACGTCGCTGCACACAGTGTGGCGGTCTGATGACTAGCGCCGAGGAGGTTCAGCAGAAGATGCAGGCCCAGCGCTCGGTGTCAGTGTCGGTACGTGCCAACGACCTCGCCATCTCTCTTGTGAACGACTTGCAGCACTCTCAGCGCAAACCTGAGGGGCACGACATGCCTGTCATGAGCGGCATACCCACGCTGACGCTCTATAATCCCACCCTCGACATTCGCATGGTGGGTGTCAACGGTGCCGTGATAGGTCGTAAGCAGGGACCCTATTCCTCGTTGTTCGCCGACAACATGTATATCTCCGGTATGCATGCACAGCTCATCTATAAGCCCGACACGGGGTGGTGCATCATCGATAAGCACTCCTCTAACGGCACCAAACTCAACCAGCGCGATTTGCTGCCCGACGTCCCCATGTCGCTGAAGTCGGGCGACATCGTCACGCTGGCCAACATTAATCTACAGGTAAGTATCAGTTAATAAAGCATATCTCACATGAACAAGATTGTATTGACTGCCGCCAGTCGTGTCGGCAATATCAGAAGCAACAACGAAGATATGATTCTGGCGTTCGACAAGTATGTCAGAAGCGACATCTATCAGACGATATTAGCCCCCGACAATCTCGACCGCTTTGTGATTGCTGTGGCCGACGGTATGGGAGGACACAATGCTGGCGAGGTAGCCAGCGAGGTCGTCCTGCAGAATCTGAAGTTCTTCTTCAACGACCTCCCCAAGGGTCTTTCCTCGGGCGACTTGGAAGAGGCCATGAACGACTGGCTGCAGTCTGTTCACCAGACGGTCAATGCCCGTGGCCGTGCCAACAAGGAACAGGCCAACATGGGAACAACCCTCGTGGCACTGCTCTACTACGGTCAGCGCTACTTCTGGATGAACTGCGGCGACAGCCGTCTCTACCGCCTGCGCGACGGACAGCTGAAGCAGCTCACCACCGACCATTCGCTCAACACCGAAGAGGGCGAGAAGCGCCACTCCAACTACATCACCAACTGTATTGGTGCCGGTTGCAAGGAGACGTACATCGACATGATTGAGATTACCGCCGACGTCAAGACTGGCGACACCTACGTGCTCTGCTCCGATGGTCTCAACGACATGGTGCCCGACGAGTACACCCGCCAGATGCTGGTCGACGGAGCCACTGCCAACGACCTCTGCCAGGAGGCCATCGCCGCTGGCGGTTTCGACAATGTCTCCGTCTGCGTCCTCCGCGTCGAAGACCAATTGTAAAATCGTCCAATAGTAAATCGTCAAATCGTCCAATAGTAGATTGTCAAATTGTCAAATACCTAGATGCCCCTACGATTACCCGATAGATTACCAGCCATCGAACTGCTGAAGCACGAGAACATCTTCGTCATGGACGACTCCCGTGCCCACATGCAGGACATCCGACCGCTGAAGATTGCCATCCTCAACCTCATGCCGTTGAAGATTACCACCGAGACGGACCTCATCCGCCTCCTGTCCAACACCCCCCTGCAGTTGGAGGTGAGCTTCATGAAGTTGAAGAGCCATACCCCTAAGAATACCCCCATCGAACACATGATGATGTTCTACCGTGACTTCGAACAGATGCGCCACGAGAAGTACGACGGCATGATTATCACCGGAGCACCCGTCGAACAGCTGGAGTTCGAGGACGTCACCTACTGGGCTGAGGTCTCCGACATCTTCGCATGGGCGCGCACGCACGTCACGAGTACCTTATATATATGTTGGGCTGCCCAGGCAGGACTCTACTACCACTACGGCATCCCCAAATATCCGTTGCCCAAGAAGATGTTCGGCATCTTCCCGCAGCATACGCTCAACCCGCAGCTGCCCATCTTCCGTGGCTTCGACGACGTCTTCCAGATGCCCCACAGCCGCCATACCGAGTTGCACCGCGAGGACATCCTTGCCAACCCCGACCTCCAGCTCATCGCCGAGTCGCCCGACTGTGGCGTCAGCATGGTGATGGCCCGTGGCGGTCGTGAGTTCTTCATCATGGGCCACCTGGAATATGCCCCCGACACCCTCGACAGGGAGTACCGCCGCGACAAGGATACGCGCGACGATGTCGACATGCCCGTCAACTACTACGTCAACGACGACCCCGCACAGGGTCCCAAAGTGACGTGGCGTGCACATGCTAACTTGCTGTATAACAACTGGATCAACTACTACGTCTACCAGGAGACTCCCTACGATATCAATGCAATCACTTGAACTGCTGGCACCTGCCAAGAATCTGGAGTGCGGCATCGCAGCCATCGACCATGGTGCCGATGCCGTCTATATCGGTGCCCAGAAGTTTGGCGCCCGTGTGGCGGCAGGCAACAGCGTCGACGACATCCGTGCGCTCTGTCGCTATGCCCATCAGTATGGTGCCAAGGTCTACGTCACCGTCAACACCATCATCTACGACGACGAGCTCGAGGCAACCCGCCAGCTCATCCACGAGTTGGCCGATGCCGCTGTCGACGCCATCCTTGTGCAGGACATGGCCGTGCTGTCACTCTTAACTCTTCACTCTTCACTCTCATTCCACGCCTCCACGCAGACCGACAACCGCACCGTCGAGAAGGTGCGCTGGCTGCGCTCCTTAGGGTTCCGTCGTGTCGTCCTGGCACGCGAACTGTCGGTCGACGAGATTGCCGCCATCCACCGCGACGTTCCCGACGTCGAACTGGAGGTCTTCGTCCATGGAGCCCTCTGCGTCAGCTATAGCGGACTCTGCTATGCCTCGCAGTACTGCTTTGGGCGTTCTGCCAACCGTGGTGCCTGCGCACAGGTGTGCCGCATGAAGTTCGACCTCCTCGATGCCGATGGCCACGAACTCGAGCACCAGCGCCACCTGTTGTCGCTGAAGGACCTCAACCAGTCGGCCCACCTCGAGGAACTCATCCAGGCGGGTGCCGTGTCCTTCAAGATTGAGGGGCGCCTCAAGGATGTCGCCTATGTCAAGAACGTCGTGGCAGCCTATAGTCAGCGCCTCGACGCCATCATTGCCAAGCACCCCGACCAGTACTGCCGAGCCTCACGCGGCCACTGCACCTACACCTTTACGCCCAACCTCAAGAAGACGTTCAACCGCGGCTTCACCACCTATTTCCTGCATGGTCGACAGCCCGACATCTTCTCGCCCGACACCCCCAAGGCTATGGGTGAATTTGTGGGCACCGTCAAGGAGCTGCGCCGCGACTCGTTCAATGTTGCCGGTACGGCAGCCTTTGCCAATGGCGACGGACTCTGTTTCATCAACGACGACCGCGAGCTGGAGGGCTTCCGTGTCAACCGTGCCCAGGGCAACCGCCTCTTCCCCCAGCAGATGCCGCGCCACCTTCGTGCCGGCATGGCCCTCTATCGCAACAACGACATGGAGTTTGAGCGCCTGCTGTCGCGCGAGAGCAGTGTGCGCAAGATTCCCGTCACCCTGCGTCTCGACGCCACCCCCGACGGCTTCTCACTGTCTGCCGAGGGTGTCACCGTGACTATTCCTTGTGAACACCAGCAAGCCGAGAAGCCCCAGCGCGACAACATCGTCCGCCAACTCTCCAAGATGGGAGGCACCCCCTACGAGTGTAGTGGGGTAGAGCTGCCCGCCGACTTCAACTACTTCATTCCCAGCAGCCTCCTTGCCGACCTCCGTCGCCAGTGGGTGGAGCTATACGGGGACGGTTCCCGTGATTCCGGTTCCCGTGATTCCGTCTCCCGTGCTTCCGGTTCCCGTGCTTCCGTTCCCCGTGCTTCCGTCCCCAAGTACCCTTATCCTTATCTTTATAACATCTCCAATCATGCGGCAGCCGCCTTCTATGGTGTCAAGGAACCAACGGCCTTCGAGCTCAACACCCCCTCCTTCAGGAGGGGGCAGGGGGAGGCTCCCATTATGCAATGCCGCCATTGCCTGCAGTATGCCATGGGCTATTGCGTCAAGCATGGCGGTCAGCGCCCCACCTACAAGCTACCCCTCTCGCTGCGCCTGGGCGACGGTCGCCGCTTCCGTCTGGAGTTCGATTGTAAACACTGTCAGATGAATGTCTATGCGGAGTAGGTCGTTGCTATATGTCGTGTTCTGTCTGCTGTTTCTCACGGCCTGCTACAACCGTGGTCAGCAGACGCCAGATGCCTGGGATCTCACCGAGCATCAGATAGACTCCATCTCCTTCTCCACCACCCACCACTATACGCAGAACTACAACTTCATGGTGACTGCCAACCGCCTGCCGTTGGCCGACGCGCTGCCCGACATGGCGTTCGACACCCTCTATGTCGTCCATGGCGACCGCATCGTCGTTGCCGACATCCGCATGGTACCTGCCGACACCATCGACTCCGTGTGGGTCAAGGTGGCGCACGACCAGATTACGCAAGGGTGGATTCGTGAGAGCGAACTCCTGCAGGGCGTCTCTCCCGACGACCCCATCTCGCAGTTCATCGACATTTTCTCCAACGCCCACCTCCTCGTCTTCCTCGCCATCTGCGTGCTCGTCGCTGGCGCCTATGCCGTGCGCAAGCTGTTGCGCCGCCGCGCCTACATCGTCCACTTCCACGACATCGACTCCGCCTATCCCGCCCTGTTGTGCGTCCTCATCGCCATGTCCGCCACCCTCTACGCCTCCATCCAGATGTTTGGTGCCGAGTCGTGGCGTCACTATTATTTCCATCCCTCGCTGAACCCCTTTGCGCTGCCCCTCCACCTCGGCCTCTTCGTCGCCTCCGTGTGGGCCATCATCATCATGGCTGTCGCCGTCCTCGACGATGTGCGCCACCAGCTGCCCACCTTCGACGCGCTGCTCTACCTCTCTGGTCTTGCCGCCGTGTGTGCCGTGGTCTATGTGGTCTTCAGCATCTTCACCCTCTACTACGTCGGCTACCTCCTCCTTGTGCTCTACATCGCCTTTGCCCTGTGGTGCTATCGGCGCCATCCCCACTATCCCTACCGTTGCGGACAGTGTGGCGCCAAACTCCGACAGAAAGGCCGTTGTCCGCATTGTGGAGCCGTCAACGCGTAGCCAGTCTTTTGAATATGAGAAAGAAAAGACACAACAGCTCGACGATATGGGTGGTGACCGTGTTGCTGGTCATCGCCTTTGCCCTGCACTCCTTCTCGCACCAAGAGGCGCAGCGCCAGGAGTCGCCAGAGCCCACTGCCGCCCCGCAGGACGAAGCGTCGTGGACCACCATGCCCGACAGCGTCGTTCAGCTCTGTACGGCAGCACCCCTGAAGAAAACCCCCGAAGTCGTCCTGCAGCGCACGTCCTACGTCGCCTCCTATAACCCACAGACACGCTGTCCCAACTGGGTGGCGTGGCAGCTGACGGCAGCCCATACCGACGGAGCGCTGAAGCGTCTCAGCAACTTCCATGACGACGACGACTGCCCCTTGCCCCGCGCCACCCCCAAGGACTATCGAGGTAGCGGATGGTCGCGCGGCCACATGTGTCCCGCAGGCGACAACAAGTGGGATAGGGCAGCCATGTACGACTCCTTCTCGCTGCTCAACGTCTGTCCGCAGCATGCCAAGCTCAACAGCGGCCTGTGGAACAGCCTGGAGATGGACTGCCGCAAGTGGGCACGCCAATATGGCGAGGTCTATATTGTCTGCGGTCCTGTGTGGATGAAGGGCAGTCACGCCACCATTGGCGACAATGCCGTTGCTGTCCCCGAGGCCTTCTTCAAGGTCGTGCTCTGTCTGCAGGGCACCCCCAAAGCCTTCGGCATCATCGTCCGAAATACCGAGGGCAACAAGAAGCGAGACCTCTACTACAACACCGTCGACCAGGTAGAGCGCATTACCGGCATCGACTTCTTCCCCGCACTCCCCGACGCCATCGAGGACCAGGTGGAAGCCCATGCCGACATCAACGATTGGTAAACAATAACAATAATGAGTGATGAAGAAAGTATTTGTCGTAGTAACGTTTGTGTTGGCAGCTACCCTCGTAGCCATGCTGCTGACGAAGCCGCAGCCCCAGGCACACTATGATGCCGTGGTGGCACTGACCCAGAATGTGGTAGACCAGGAAGCGCAAGGGCTGGAGCAGCTGGCCAACAGCGTAGACTTGCCAGAGGTGGCACAGTATGGTAAGGACCTGGCGATGAACACTGCAGGCTTTTATCTGCAGAGCCACCTGCAGGTAGAGGACTACTATGTCGTGAATGTCGGTCTCGTAAAGTACAACGGCATGCATATCCCCGTCACCCTGGGCATTCTGGGAAGTGTCCACAGGCTGGTTGACGAGGAGCAGGTAAGCCGCTTGCTGAGAGACCATGTCAAAAGATAGCGACAGCTCCATCGACGGACAGAGTTAGTATTACCTTGTAAAAAAGGTAGATTGCTTTTAAGTTCCATTGTTCGCAAGAATAGTGGAACTTTTTTGGCTCTAAAAAAGAATGGCGTGATTTTTTGGCTGTTCAATTTAAATTTGCTACTTTTGCAAAACAAAAGGACTAACCCGAATTGATGCGACGACTGGACACCATAAATAACACACAGCGGAGAGGACAAATTTTGCCCCCCCCCAACCTTGTTAGGTAGTCCCGTTACTCCCCATATTTTACGCATTCCCCACAACGCTACGCCATGCAGCACCATGCTGTGTGGCGTAGTGCAGCATGCCGTTTCCTACGGTATTTTGAAATCTTTATTAATGTTCAAGTCTCCAAAGAGAGACAAGGTTTATGTTTTGGACACCCATCGTTCGTGAGAATAGTGGGCTTTTAAGGCATATGTAAACAATGAAATAAAAGACATGGTTACACTTACAACGTTACAAATCATACTCATCTGCATAGCCACCTTCTTCTATGGCTTTGCGGTAGGCTATGTGCTGAAGGCAACTGTATTGAAAGATAATTATACCGAAGAAGAGAGAAGAGAATTAGAGAAGAGAAGAAAGAGCACAGAGGTCAACTAAGACCCCTGACAAGATATATAACGAATACAAAGTTAATATGGAGTACGGAATAGTTTATTTGCTGACCAATCCTTATATGCCAGGTCTAGTTAAAATTGGCATGACAAAGCAGGAGGATTTGGAAAAGAGGATGAAGGAACTCTACACTACTGGAGTCCCTGTAGCCTTTGAGTGCCAATTTGCTTGCAAGGTAAACAATAAAGACTGTGCTAAAATTGAGCGTGCTCTTCACACCGCTTTTGAACCTCAGCGAGTAAACAAGAATCGTGAGTTCTTCAAAATCAATGTGGAGCAAGCCAAAGCAATTCTTGAACTATTCCACCATACTGATGTCACAGAAGACGTGAGTGAGGAGATACAGAACGACCTAACTGACGACGACAAGGCTGCCAGCTCTAAGGCACGAGCCAAGCGTCCACCACTGAACTTCTACGAAATGGGGCTACAGAAAGGCGATGTCCTAAAATGGAAAGATGACCCATATTTAACAGTAACTGTAATCTCGGATAGGAAAGTTAGCTACAATGGCGAAGAAGTATCAATCAGTGCCCTCTCTGCTCAACTTAAAGGCTACAAGGTTAAGCACATACAGCCTACTCCGCATTGGCTATACAAAGACAGATTGCTGAGTGATATCTATGACGAAACTTATCCGTTTGAAGAGTAAAAGTATGTCAGAAAAAGTTAAGTGCAAAATATGCGGTAAAGTAGGGCTTGCTAAGGACAACAAAGGTCTGAGGAGACATTTACGCCTAATCCATAATATTAGTGTTTCTAAGGATTTCTGTGTTGGTGATTATTTTGAACCTACAGACCCTGATGCAGTTATAGAAATCTTTTCTGATTCCCGTAAGGCATACAGGAAGAAGAAAAATAAAAAATGGAATAAGTGGAATCGAAATCATAGTGAAGGAAAGAATCCTTTTGTTAGGATTATATATACACCAATGACCAATGGATAATATTTAACGATATATGGCAGGATTTAGTGAAGATACTAGGGTGAAGATACCCGCATTGACGCATTTAACGAGGATTGGCTATACCTATCGCTCGTTGCATAGTCTGCATCTTGACCCTGAGACAAATATCGATACTGAGACCTTTTCAAAGAAACTACATGAATTTAACCCAGAACTCTCGGATAATGAAATCGAGTTGTTTATTGGTAAAATCCGTGTGATGTTGAATAACGAGGATTTAGGCCGCGAGTTCTACGAAAAGATTCTCAGCAACAAGACATATAACGTGATTGACTATGACAATCCCAAGAACAATGTCTGGGAATGTGTTACGGAAATGCCTTGTGAAAACGGTGGCGAGAGTTTCCGCCCTGATATCACCTTGCTTATCAATGGTCTGCCATTGGTATTCATAGAAGTGAAAATGCCAAACAATCATGGCGGTATGCTTCAGGAATACCATCGAATGAATGATACACGTTTCCCAAACACAAAGTTCCGCCGATTCCTGAATCTGACACAGCTGATGATATTCAGCGACAACAAGCATTACGATTTTACTACGCAGGAGCCTGTGCAAGGTGCTTTCTATGGATGCCGTGCCGAGAAGCAGATGGTGTTTAACGTGTTCCGTGAGGAAACCAGCGATTTCCTTCGCGACTATCCTTATGCTCCCTTGAAAGAAGATGTGGAGAACTTTATATTGAAGGATACGAACTATACTGTTATCAAGGCATCACCAGAATACAAGACAAACAAGGAGTACGATACACCCACAAATAGCATACTGACATCACTCTGTTCGCGTGACCGTTTGCTCTATCTTTTGCGTTTTGGCTTTGTCTACCTAGACTATATCGATACAGATACGCAGAAGCATGTACTCCAAAAACACGTCATGCGATATCCTCAGCTCTTTGGAACACAAGCAATCCGTCAGCGATTGTCAGAGGGTGTGCAGAGTGGTATTATTTGGCATACACAAGGCTCTGGTAAGACTGCCCTCAGCTATTTTGCCACACGTGTACTGACAGACTACTACAAGCGCAAGAACATTGTTCCCAAGTTCTATTTCTTCGTAGATCGTCTAGACTTGATGGAACAGGCAACTATTGAATTCTCGAATCGTGGTTTGAAAGTCATCAATGTCGAAACACGCGAGGATTTGATGAAAACATTTGCTGTCACAAAGGCACAAGAAGGCAGCAGCGGACAATCTGAAATCATTGTAGTCAATATCCAGAAGTTAAAGGATAGTGATGGTAAGGTCAATGTTCAGCAGTATGCCGTAAACATCCAGCGTGTTTACTTCCTTGATGAAGCTCATCGCGACTATAACCCCAAGGGCTCTTTCTTGGCACGTCTATTTGAGAGCGACCCCAAAGCCATTCGTTTGGCACTTACAGGAACACCACTGATTGGTGAAGAGAACAAGAGCCGTGATGTGTTTGGCGATTATATCAGCACTTATTACTATAATCGCAGTATCGAGGATGGCTTTACGAAAAAGATTCTACGTGAAGACATAGAGACCTCCTATCGTCTGCGCCTGCAAGAGGTGTGGAAGCATCTGGAAGAAACCATCAAGGTGAAAAAGGAGGATGTTCGTCGTGAGAAAATACTGGAGAACGAACGCTATGTTGGAGCATTGCTTGACTATATCATCGAGGATTTCAAGCTATGGCGTATTCAGCAAGGTGACCGCACGTTGGCAGGAATGATAGTTTGTGAGACCAATCCTCAAGCCCGAGAAATGTTCCGCCAATTGAAAGAGCGTGAAGATTGTGGCGTTACTGCAGAACTTATCTTGCATGACTATTACGACAAAGATACACGAAAAGGAATCTATGAAGACTTCAAGAAGCATGGCCATCCTGATATTCTCATTGTCAACGCCATGTTGCTGACAGGTTTTGATGCTCATCGATTGAAGCGCCTTTATTTAGGTCGCAAGCTTAAAGACCACAACTTGCTACAGGCTCTTACACGCGTAAATCGTCCCTACAAACAGATGCGGTATGGTTATGTGGTGGACTTTGCTGATATTCAGCAGAACTTCAACCAAATCAACGATGCCTACGCACAAGAGCTGAACCAGTTCAGCACTCCTGAGCAAGGGCAAGAATCTGTGGCAAACACTGTTCTTGTCAGTGAGAAAGAGGTAAAGGAGAAGATGCAGGAAGTACAAGAAGTGCTCTTCGACTATACCACAGACAATGCCGAGGTATTTGCTCAGGAACTAGAAGAAATAGACGATCGCGACAAACTGCTCCAGATACGTCGCAAACTTGAAGCAGCCAAAGCAGTATGGAATGAGGTGCGAACCCTTGGAGACGATAATCTGAAAGAGTTGGCTCAACGTATGCAGCCTGGCGATGTGCAAAACCTCTTGAAAGCAGTTAATGCCCGAATAGATAATGTCAATCTGAAGAATGTCTTCTCGCATGAAGCTGAGGTCAGCGGCATGATTAATGAAGCACTGGCCACCATCGATTTTAAGTTCCGCAAACGTGGTGAGAACGAGATGGAGATTGGTAGTGACATCAAGGACCAGATGAAGCAAGTGCGCCTAAAGCTGAGCAATGAGATGCAGGATTGTATTGACCAAGAAGACGAAGAATACATATCACTGACAAAACTCATTCAGGAGCATTTTGCCAAGAAGAAATTTGAGGTTGGCAGTATGGCAGAAGCCAAAGAAGAGATTGGTTTTATGGAGCAGTGTATGGAACGCATACGTCGCATCAATCGAGAAAACGCTAATCTGCAAAAGAAATACAGAGGTGATAGTAAATTTGTAAGGGCTCATAAGAAGATTCGTCGCCACGAGAATCAATTTGGCAATACGGTACTTTCTGACAAAGAAGTGCAGCAATGTGAGGCTTTGAATCGTATCAAGGATGCTATTGACCTCTTAATCAACAATCGTCGCGAGCTTATTTTCAATGAGCCAGATTTCAATGCACAGGTTATCGGAGCAGTAGCCCGTTGCCTACATGAGATAGAATTAAAAGCTAAGCCAGATGATCGCCGCTATGTGGCTGGATTGTTGGCTGGTGAGTATTTACGGGAATTTAATGTGATAAGATAAAACATGGAAGGAATCTATACATTACCGGAAGGGTGGTCTTATAAAGAGCTTAAAGAGATTGCAGATGTAATAACTGGAGTCAGCTTCAAACCTGATGATATTACAAAAGACGGTATACGTATTTTACGAAGTGGCAACATTCAGAATGGCTATGTTCTGACAAAAAAAGATGATGTGTTTTTAAATGATTCCTATTATAATAAACAAAACACAATTCAATATTTAGATAACTGTATTACTTCATCTACAGGGAGTGTTGATGTTTTAGGGAAATGTGGCACTATCTTTGATGTTTTTAAAAAAACACAAATAGGAGCTTTCTTGAAGCTTGTAAGGTCTAAAGATTCTGATAATGCCTTATATATTTCGTTATTATTACATTCACCCTTGTATTTTCGGTATATAAGACAGTTCGCTAAAAACGGAACTAGTATAAATAATATAAAGAGTGAACATCTTGAAGATTTAAGATTTCCGTTCCCTCCGAAAGATTTAAAGGAGAGAATATCACGTTTCTATTTATCCTTAGAAAAAAAGATCCTTTTGAATACCCATATAAATGCAGAGTTGGAGGCTATGGCAAAGCAACTCTATGACTATTGGTTTGTTCAGTTCGATTTCCCTGATGAAAACGGCAAGCCCTACAAATCCTCCGGCGGAAAGATGGTGTATGACGAAAAGCTTAAAAGAGAAATCCCTGAAGGTTGGGAAGTAAAGAATCTATTTTATATTGCGAATTACAAAAATGGATTAGCCTGTCAGAATTATCGTCCAAAAGAAGATGAGGATTCATTGCCTGTTATAAAGATTAACGAAATGCATAACGGTTTTACTCCTGAAACAGAAAGAGCATCAGCAAATATACCATCAGAATTCATCATTGAAAATGGAGATGTATTGTTTGCATGGTCTGCTTCTTTAGAGGTTATGCTTTGGGGGTTAGGTAGAGGTGCACTTAATCAACACATTTTTAAAGTAACATCTAATAATGGTTTCCCTAAATCATTCTTTTACTACCAACTTTTAGAATATGTAGATCATTTCAGAAGAATTGCTGAAGCTAAGAAAACGACAATGGGACATATCACAAAAGACCATCTAGAACAAAGTCAAATAGTGGTTCCTCCAACAACGGATTTACCGAATCAATTAGATGAAATTTTATCACCTATCATGGATAAAATAGTATCTTTATCCTCAGAAAGAATATATCTCACTCACCTCCGCGACTCACTTCTTCCAATGTTAATGAATGGACAAGTAACAGTAGAATAAATATAAGAAACATTATGGAATTGTTAATCATCTTAGGTATTATTGGTCTTATATTTAGCGGCCAAATATTCAAAATGGGTGGAAAAAAATAATTCACTAATATGGATATTACATTATATCACGGTACCGATGCTCGAATTCTGAGCATGAGCAAGGAAGAAAGACTTCAATATAAGAAAGAATGCGATCTTATAATTGACACTTTATATCCTTTCTTCCAACCATTGCTGAAGTGGGAAAAGACTGAAATAAAAGTTGATGGTAAAACAATATTTGGGTATGAATATCCTTTAAAACTAAAATATGGGAAAATTCTGAATGAAAAAGGTGGAATGTATATGTACCAAAACCTTTTCGAAAAACTGGCGATGATAGATTGCCGAAACAACAATGCGGGTTTATATCAATATGAGAACTTGTATCTTTGTTCTTCAAAGCTTACTGCCGCTAGTTATGCTACAAGTAGTTTTGCAGGTGGAGAAATGGGGCTAATCGCTTATAGACTGATTCAAGGTGCAGATATTATCAATTTTGAAAACTTCCGTCCAAACTCTAATATACAGTCAATTATGAATAAAATTAGAGAATTTGCTAAAGAGGGAAACGAAAAGCCTGCTATCGTTACTATTGAAAACATAGATGTAGATTATTTGTCGTTTGAAGATGGTAAACCCATAGAGAAAGATAATTTTGCAGAATGGCTCGAACCAAGAAGAAAACGTCAATTAAAGTTTAGATACACAAAACCATTAGAGTTAAGTGAATGCAAAGTTGAGCTTTATAACAAAGAACTATATTTGAAAATTAAAGAAGAAGAAAAATAATATGGAAACTAAACAAATTATAGAAAAGACTGAGGCGCTGATAGATGCGCTTCGCGCTACGTGCTCGGCATATGGATTGTCGGGCGATAGTAGTGAGTATAAAATCATCGTACAGGTGTTCTTGTATAAGTTCTTGAATGACAAGTTCGGGTATGAAATCAAGAACGCAGAGACGGATTATAAGCAGCAGCTTTGCAAGGCTGAGCACTGGGAAGATGCCTTCAGTGCCATGAGTGAAGACGATCGCGAGGACTTGCAGGACTTTGTGCCTAATGCTCCGAGAATGAAGCCTGAGCATCTACTGGCTACACTCTATAACCGCATGAATGACGATAGCTTTGCTACACTATTCGATTCAACGATGGTACAGTTAGGTCAGAACAATGCTGACCGCTATAGCGTGAAAACATCTGGCCAGAGCAATGTGGCACTGTTCGAGGCCATCACCGTACATGTGACGGATATTGATCGTCGCGACGATTTTGCAAGAGCATTGGTGAATAATCTCATCACGTTTAACTTTGAAGAGGTGTTTGGTCAGAGCTATGATTTCTTCTCTACTATCTTCGAGTATCTGATTTCGGACTATAACAAAAATGGTGGTGGTAAGTATGCAGAGTACTATACACCTCATGCCGTTGCTACCATTATGGCTCGTCTGTTAGTGGATGACGATGCAGAACTGAAGAGCGTAACAGGTTGTGACCCTACAGCAGGAACTGGTACTTTGGTGATAGCATTGGCACATCAGATTGGTACAGAACGCTGCACCATCTACACACAAGACCAGAGTCAGAAGAGTACAACGATGCTTCGCTTGAACCTGATTCTGAATAACTTGGTTCACTCCTTGCCAAATGTCATTCAAGGTGATTCACTGACAAGCTGGGGCCATTTGAAAGATGGCGAGATGAAGGAGATGTTCGACTACGTAGTGAGCAATCCTCCCTTCAATGTGGATTTTAGCGAGATTGTTACGAATAATGCTTTCTTGAATAAGGAGCGCTTCTTCGCTGGCATCCCTAATGTGCCGAATAAGAGCAAAGATTCAATGGCCATCTATCTCTGCTTCCTGCAACACATATTATATATATTAAAGAAGAAAGGTAAGGCTGCTGTTGTTGTGCCTACTGGATTCTTAACAGCAAGTACAGGTATAGCACAGAATATCAAGAAACGTATCATCGAAAAAGGATGGTTGAGAGGTGTAGTAAGTATGCCATCAAACATCTTTGCAAATACGGGTACCAATGTTAGTGTGATATTCATTGACAAAGGGAATACCCATCAAGATGCCATTCTGATAGATGCTTCCAAGCTCGGAGAGAAAATCAAGATAGACAAAAACCAGAAAACGGTACTCCGTGATTTTGAGATAGAGAAAATTATCAACACCTTCAAAAATAGAGAAGATGTGGATGATTTCTCGAAAGTAGTGAGCTTTGAGGACATCACTAAGAAGAAATACTCATTTAGTGCCGGACAGTATTTCGACATCAAAATAGAGTATGTGGATATTACCGAAGAAGAGTTTAACAGTCGCATGGCAAAGCATCAGCAGAACCTTCAAAAGATGTTCAACGAAAGCCACGATTTGGAAAGAGACATCATGGAACAACTTGGAAAGTTAAAATTCAACGAATAGATTTGGTGATGTAAGATATTATTCGTATCTTCGCACCACGAAATAACATTGCGGAAAGAAAGAGCCAAGCGTTCGATACACCTCAAACAACCACTCTCTTACTGAGAAAATATCAACTGCGAAGGCTACCAAAGCTCATACCAAACGGCGTGGGCATTGGTGGTATTCTACAGTTGAAGGGTGTGGTTGCCCTGAGGTGTATGTTGTATCATTGGTGTCCCACGCTCTTTAATCAACATAATAACAAACCTGTTAAACTAAACAAAATTATGAAACCAGAACAATTAATGAGGTCTGTATCAGACCCACTGCAGGAAACCTGTGCGGGCAGCAGCCTGGGTTTCCGCAGAAAAGAAAACGAGTATGATGCTGCGCAAGACGAGAAAGGAGGTGTGGGCGTATGGCACTGAGGGAGAACATACTGAACACGAACAGTGCACTGAGGGCTTATGAGCGAGTGACGACAGACTCGGAACTGGTACGCATACAGTTTGCACTATGTCAGGCGACACTGATGGCCCACACCAACAAGGGACTAAGGAAATATCTGGAGGAAATGGAAGGGGGTGAATGTAAGGAGGTGCTTGGCTTGGACTTTAGGAAAATGACATCGAAAGATTACTGGAAGATTGGTGCCAAGCTACGTGCAGACATGGAGGAAATGAAGGGAAAGAAAATAGCGGAATATGGATTGGACTATACCATCTGTGGGCAGCGTGTGGAGACAACTGCCGACATCCTGGCCATGATGGAAGCAAGTATAGCGGAAATGATTAGTCTGATGAAAGAGGTGAAGAGAAAGATGCTGGACGCTCCAAAGAAGATGTTCAGCAGCTTCTTCCGTGACATGACAGAGGCGATGGATGGGGAGTGTGTGACAACAGAATATGAAGAGTGGAAGATGAATCTGGGACACTTGACGCAGGAACGATTGAAAGAGAAGCAGACGCTGGTGGTGGCTGACTTCTTGAAGAAGCGGGTGTTGCGCTATGCTGCTGCCCCCACACAACGGGAACTGAACGAGGTGCAGATGGACAAGGTGCGTGAATATCTGCCAAGCAACTATGAGTTTACGGACGACTTCAAGGAACAGTGTGCCATCTTCCGCAGGTTCATCCATTGGGAGGGTGACCAGATGCTGATAGACTATGAGAGCTATGGGAAATACTTCTATAAATACTTTCATAAATTGTCTGTAGAAGAGCAGTTTGCCTTGTTCGCACTTGACCATACGCTGGCAATGATACATAGAGATATGAAGCCTAGCCAGAAACCTACCCAACGGCCTACCCCCAGCCCCTCCCTAAAAGGAGGGGAGCAGAGCCTGCTGCCACCGGAATTGAGTAGTCGCAGAGCACGGCGTATTCTTGCCAGAGCTGTGGAAGCGCGGTTGCTGACGGCTGACTATCAGCGACCATCAGATGCAGAATGGTGGAAGATGGCCTGCATGGCCGATGTCATTGGTGAGGAATTGTCGTTGTCAAACAAGTGGGTCGTTTTCTGTTCACTATGGGGCAACAGTAATCTTAGGAAGTATAACACGGACAAACAGGGAATGACTGATTATAACAATTTTCGGAAAATTTTAAGGAGCCAAATACTCTGATATACAGATATATAACCTTTACATCCGTAACGTAGCGCGATACGTAGCGTCACGTTGCGGATGTTTTTTTATGCCTACCTTTGCCAGCGGAAAACAGTTGGCCAACTATTTCCATTTTAACATTATTCATTAACAAAAAAACAAATGAAAATGGAAACAACAAAAGAAAGAGCGTATGAAATGCCAGAGATGCAGCGGTTGCTGTGTAGCTGGACAATGGACTTGGCGGCATATCTGCGCAAAAAGCACAACATGGA
>OMQN01000040.1 GCA_900313235.1 uncultured Prevotellaceae bacterium
GTCGAAACGCTCCTGGCGCAGTTCCTGGGTAGGAACAATCTCGGGAACGGTGCAACCCAGTGAGTCGATGATGTCGCGCTTCTTGGTGGTAGAGAGCTTGAGCCACTTGGCCATATCACTGCCGCGCAGGCTCTGAGCGGCCTTGCCGTCGATGGCGTAAGCCAGACCCTTGCGGGTGAAACCGTCTTCAGAGACGTCGCCACCCCAGGCAATGGTGTAACCCTTGTCGATGGCATTGTCGATGACCTTCATCATCTCGTCCATGGGCAGGTTGTAAGACTGTGGGAAGCGCCAGTTGTCCTGTACCTCTACAGCAAAGGTGGTGTAGAAAGGATGGTGGGTGTAGCTGGTGATGCTGACATAGTCGTCAAGGTTGATGCCGAGGCTCTTTACGAAGCTCTTCGGAGTGTACTTCTTGCCCTCATAGGTGAACTCCTCAGGGCACTTGCCAAGGTAGGCGTCGAGGATGCCCTGCAGACCAGCCTTCCACTGGTTGCTGATCTTCTTGGCATCGCTCTTGGCGATGGCTGCCACATAAGGCTCCAGGAGTGAGAAGAACTCGTTGAAGTTATTCAGCGAGTCACCATACAGTGAGCCGGGGAAAGGCATGATGCCCTGCGGGATGATGCCGTGGGTCTTCATGGTAGCCAGCACGTCCTCAGCGCTACCGCCCTGTGAGAACTGGCAGTCGCCATGGAAACGAACTACCTGGATGGCACGCTCCATATAGGTCTTGTTGGCTACGAACGACTCGTCGAGGTCATAGGTCTTGCCGGTAGCCTTCAGAATCTCAGCCTCAAAGAAAGAGAGGGTAGAATAGTCCCAACACGTACCTGAACGGTTCTGGTCCTTGATGCTGGTGATGGGGTTCTCTTTGATTGTTGTGAATACGGGTTTGTTGCATTTCGCTGAGTCTTTCTTCTCCTCAGCCTGTGCGCCAAGGCTCAAGAGAGCCAACAGCGCGAGAGTCATTAGTTTTTTCATGTTGTTATTTAATCGTTATTACGTTATTTCGATGTTGTGGATGCCATGAACTCCTCGAGTTCTGTGATATGATAGGGGATGCGCTTGTCGCCCAGGAAGCGGCAGCCGTCCTTGGTAATCAGTACGTCGTCCTCAATGCGGATGCCACCAAAGTCCTTGTAGGTCTCCAGCTTGTCGAAGCAGAGGAAATCCTTGCAGTGCCCGCTGGCACGCCACTCGTCGATGAGGGCAGGGATGAAGTAGATACCAGGCTCGTCAGTTACGACAAAGCCTTCTTCCAACTTGCGACCCATGCGCAGGCAGTTAGTACCAAACTGTTCCAGATTGGGGCGCGTCTCGTCGTCAAAACCTACATAGATCTGTCCCAGTCCTTCCATGTCGTGAACGTCCATACCCATCATGTGACCCAGTCCGTGAGGCAGGAACATGGCATGCGCACCAGCACGCAGGGCATCGTCCGTGTCGCCCTTCATGAGACCGAGCTCCTTGAGGCGCTCAGTCATCATGCGACAAACGGCAAAATGAACATCCATATACTTGACGCCAGGTTTGGCAACTTCAAGAACATAGTCGTGGCAGGCCTCTACAATGGAGTATATCTCCTGCTGGCGCTGTGTGAACTTACCAGTGACAGGCATGGTGCGTGTGTGGTCAGAGCAGTAGTCGTCGAGTTCGCAACCAGCATCGCAGAGTGCCAGTCGACCAGCCTCCAGCTGTGCGTCAGAGGGATTGCCGTGCATGATTTCGCCATGCTGTGAGAAGATGGTGGCAAAACTGGTGCCCTGTGCCAGACTGCGGGCGACGCCGTCCACCTGTCCGCCAATGTAGCGCTCTGTCACGCCTGGCTTGATGAGACGCTGGGCTGTAGTGTGCATCTCGTAGCCTATGTTGCAGGCACGGTCAATGGCCGCAATCTCCTGTGGCTCCTTGGTGGCACGCATCTTGACGACAGCCTTAATGAGTTTCAGCGAGGCGGCGTCCTTCTGCTTGGAAGGATGAATGCCCAGCAGGTCCATAATCTGTATCTTCGTGTCGTGGCGGTAGGGTGGTAGGAAGTGTACTCTCGATGGCTGATGGCTGATGGCTGATGCAAGAGCCGACATCGGTGCCGTCTTTGTAACACCTACCTCTGCGGCCAGGTCGGCAACAGACGGTGTGAAGCCCATCCATACGATGTCTTCTACGTCAATGTCGTCGCCGTAGAGTATCTCTGTGTCGTTGTCTATGTCAATGACACCCACCAGTCCGTCGCGATGCTGTCCGAAATAGTACAGAAACGAGGAATCCTGGCGCATGGGTGCATAGCTGTTAGCCGGATAGTTGCAGGGCGACTCGTTGTTGCCGAAGAGTACAATGACGCCCTCCCCAACTAACTTTTTCAGTTCGGCACGTCGCCGAATATATGTGTTTTTATCAAACATAAAATGCGATAATTATTTTATTTCCATGCAAAGGTAATAAAAAATAGGTCGTAATATGCGGAATCTGCGTATTTTTAACTAATTTTGTAGGCGAAATACAGAAAAAAGTCTATAAAACTATGAATATCGCGATTTACACACTAACATCAGAGCTCCACGACGAGCAGGCCGTCAATACTGTAACAACGGAATTCCTGGGAACATTGGGTGTTGACTTTGAACTGAAAGGCAGCGACTACAGCGACTATGGCAGTCATGCACTCGACCTAATCTATATACGCACGGGTGGTACGGAAGGCATCTTCAAACGCTTGTTGCCACAGTTGCAGCAATCGTCAAACCGTCCTTTCTACTTTCTGACATCAGGTAAGAGCAATTCGCTGGCTGCCTCGTTGGAGATTTTGTCGTTCCTGCGCCACCAGCAAATTGCCGGTGAGGTCATTCATGGCAGCGAGTCGTATGTTCAGCAACGTATCAGTTTGCTGGCAAGGGTGGGAGAGGCACGCCTGCGACTGAAAGGTCTTAAACTTGGCGTTGTAGGAGAACCATCGGATTGGCTGATTGCCAGTGCTGTTGACCGTCAGGTGGTTGCCGACCGCCTGGGAATTAAATTGGTTGATATACCGATGACAACACTGCTGGACACGATTCGCCAGTTGCCGTTATCAACTCCTCACGAACAAAGTGAACGACCAGAGATACAACGTGCACTGCCTGGTGCCCAGCAAATCTATGGAGCGTTGACGTTCCTGGTAGAGCGCTACCAGTTGCAAGGGCTGACGCTGCGTTGCTTCGACCTGCTGACAACTGTCAAAAATACGGGGTGTATGGCACTAGCCAAACTCAATGCGGAAGGAGTCGTTGCGGGATGCGAGGGCGACATACCGACTCTGCTGACGATGGCGATCTCCAAAGCTGTTACAGGCGTTTCCGGATTTCAGTGTAACCCGTCGAGAATAGACTCGGAGAGTGGTGAACTGCTGTTTTCCCATTGCACCATTCCTCTGAATATGGTAGAGCGCTATGAGTTGGATACCCATTATGAGTCGGGCATCGGTGTAGGCATTAGAGGATATATGAAGGAAGGACCTGTCACCATCTTTAAGGTGGCTGGCGACCTGTCACGCTGTTTCATCGCTGAGGGTGAACTGATACGCAATGAGGCAAAGGCAGACCTTTGTCGTACGCAGCAAGTCATCCAGTTGGACGATAAAAACCAGGCTGCCTATTTCCTCAACGACCCCATCGGCAACCACCATGTGATTATGCCCGGACATCACAAGAAGGTGCTCAGTGAACTTATATATAATAAGGTGTAGCCGTCTTTGCGGTTGTCTTGAAGGCAGAAAACAATGTTTTTTTTGAAAAAATCCGCAAAATGTTTTGGTAGTTCAGAAAATTGTTGTACCTTTGCATCCGCAATCGAGAGAGATGCCTTCCAAACAAGGAAGAAAAGGCGGAAATAGCTCAGTTGGTAGAGCACAACCTTGCCAAGGTTGGGGTCGCGGGTCCGAGTCCCGTTTTCCGCTCAACATGTTGAACAAAAAAGAGCATTGCGCACGTTTCAGGTGCGTGTGCCGCGAGGCGTGCAGGTTCGAGTCCTGTTCTGGGCACTCTTTTTTATTCACACGTTATCCAACGAACTTGATGGAGAGGTGGCGGAATTGGTAGACGCGCTACTTTGAGGGGGTAGTGTCAATTGCGACGTGGGAGTTCGAGTCTCCTCCTCTTCACCATCAGTTTTCAATTTGTTGAAAATATCTCAGTTGGTAAATAGCAACCTTGCAAAGAATTAATCATTTTACTTGGCAAGGAATATTTTGCGGAAATAGCTCAGTTGGTAGAGCACAACCTTGCCAAGGTTGGGGTCGCGGGTCCGAGTCCCGTTTTCCGCTCTTCTTTGATTTTTTATTTTGAAACAGTGAAGTACTGGTGAGTAGTGCCGATGAAGCTATCGATTTTTTATCTGCTATCGATGATATTGCCATGAATCCTGTTCTGGAGAAAGATATCCGCGACTATGTAGCCAGTGATGTCTACTATCCAAAGCGCTATAAGATTCGCCCTCGTGTCTATTTTATTATTATCAAGACTGAGGCATCGACCATGCAGGATTTCAAAGAGAAGAAGGCTGTGCGTCCTGCTGAAGCCCAAGGTGGCAAGACTGCTCCCGTACTGATGACACTTAACGAGCCACGTTTTGGCTGGTATGAAGGTTCCATCCTCTTCAAGCGTGTGCAGCAGGTGCCCGGAACCAGTAAGTTCCAATATCGCGACACCACTTTTGTGGCTCGTTTGAAGGCTGCATCCGGCATGGATTGCTACAATCGTATCGTGGCACATCTGGCTGAGCGCGTTGATCGTCGCAGTCAGTTCCCTTCTGCCAAGGGCAAGAACTTCAAGTTCGAGTATTTGGGAAGATGTAAAGAGTAAGAACCGTTGGAACGTGTATTGTTATGAATAAAGTAATGCTGATAGGTAATGTGGGCGTAGACCCCGAAGTGCGTTACGTTGATCAGGGCGTGGCTGTTGCTCGTGTGCGTCTGGCAACTACGGAACGTGGCTATACGTTGCCTAACGGTACACAGGTGCCCGACCGTACTGACTGGCATACTGTGCTGCTATGGCGTAAACTGGCAGAAATCGTAGAGAAGTATGTTCACAAGGGAGACAAACTCTATGTAGAGGGACGCATCCGCTATACTACGTGGGACGACAAGCAGGGACAGCGCCATAATGCCACAGAGATATGGGCTGACAATATGGAACTGCTGACACCGAAGCAGATGTCTCCATCACAGGAACCTGCTGGTTCTTCCAATGTGTAATTCATGGATTATTTTCTAGATATATTTAATGAAGTAACACTGTCGACCCCATCGACAGGTACCGTCATTGCCGGATTACTGGCGTGTGCATTGCTTTTCGTTTCTGGCTTCGCCTCTGGCTCAGAGATAGCCTTTTTCTCGCTGTCACCTTCCGACTTGAATGAACTTGACGAGGAGAAAAACGAGGATGACCTGCATATCAAACAGTTGCGCGAGGACTCTGAGCGCACGTTGGCTACCATACTCATTGCCAACAATCTGGTGAATGTCAGCATCATCATGCTCTTTGGCTACTTCTTTGAACAGACCGTAAAATTCCATGCTTGGTGGCTGGAATTTCTTTGCATCACCGTATTGTTGACATTCCTGCTGTTGCTCTTTGGCGAGATTATGCCTAAGGTGTATGCAGGTCAGCAGCCGCTACGCTTCTGTCGTGGTGCAGTGAATGGCATCCTGTTCTGTCGCAAGCTGTTCTATCCTTTCGCCAGCATTGTGGTTAGCTCTGGTCGACTGGCTGATAAGGTCGTACAAAAGGAGAACCGCGTGCTGAGTGTCGACGACTTGGAACAAGCTCTGGAGCTGACGGACAAGGAAGATATCAAGGACGAACAGCGCATCTTGGAGGGCATCGTCCGTTTTGGCGATGAGACAGCTAAGGAGATTATGACATCTCGACAGGATGTGGTTGATCTGGACTTTAAGTCGACCTATCAGGAGGTGTTGCAGTGTATTGTGGAGAACAACTACTCGCGTATTCCCGTCTATCAGGACAATAGCGATAACATTCGTGGCATCTTGTATATCAAGGACTTATTGCCACATCTGTCTAAAGGTCCAGCCTTCCGTTGGCAGTCGCTGATTCGTCCGCCGTACTTCGTGCCAGAGACGAAAAAGATTGACGACCTGTTGCGTGAGTTCCAAGAGAATAAGGTACATATCGCCATTGTTGTCGACGAGTTCGGCGGCACCAGTGGCATTGTGACACTGGAAGACGTCCTGGAAGAAATCGTAGGAGAGATTAACGACGAATATGACGAGGATGAGAAGAGCTACCAGCGCATCAATTCGAATACATACCTCTTTGAGGGTAAGACGCTGTTGGCCGACTTCTACAAGATACTGAACCTCGACGACGAGACCTTTGAGGAGATAGAGGGCGATGCAGACACTCTTGCTGGTCTGCTGCTTGAAATCAAGGGTGAGTTCCCCAAGTTGCACGAGAAGATTGAGTACCTGAACTTTACTTTTGAAATTCAGGAAATGGAGGAACGCAGAATCTCAAAGGTCAAGGTGGTAGTTCATCAGTCAAACGACGACCAGCCAGCAGCATAGTACCAGCCCATTTTCTTGATAGTCTCGTTACAGCTCCAGTTTTCGTTGCCATACTGCTCCATGGGGAAGAACATGCTGACACCGCTGAAGTAGTCTTCCGTGACAGTAAAATCGCTGAAGTTGATTTTTACAAAGCTGTTCGTTGCCCATGATGTCGCTATACGGTTGTAGGGTACTGCACGCTTAAACACCTGGTACCAGTTATCGTAAGTTGACGGTTCGTCCTTAAAAGCCTTGCGTACCACCTCTCGAACATCAAACATGATGTGCTTGCGGTCTCCCTCTACGTAGGTGTTGCTGTAATAGACGTGGCCTTTCATCAGGTTACTCTCCTTGTTGACATATTCGTTGATGCGTGACAGCAAAGGACGCGTAGCCTCTGCCAGTGCGCCCATCTCCGACGACTTGATAACTGCCAGCGGTATGTAGTTCGGATAGCTGTTGGCATAAGCGTCGATGATGGACTGATAGAAATCTTCTGTTTGCAGGAACAGTGCAGGGACCATGGTGCCATAAGGTGCTCCCATGGCAGGAATCTCTGCCGGTGAGCCAATGAGGTAGTCTGTTACCTCGCTCAACTCATAACCATCTTCTACATTCAGCATGTTGCAGCAGTCACACATAATGAACTTCCACTTGAAGGGAAGTCGCTGGAAGGTCTCTCGCATAGATGGTATGTTGAGCCACTTGCCTTTGTATTGGTTGGTTTGGCTATGTTCATCATAATAGGTAGGCAGTTCGTTATTACCGCTGTCTATGCCAAAGGCACGACGTGTTTCTATGCTGTCATTCTCAAAGAGCCATCCACTGGCGTGGCTCCACAGCACCAGACCGTAGTCATCCGTGGCAGGACACATCTGGTAGATGCGGTCTATGACATCAACCATGTTGTCAGGGTCCGATGAGTAGAAATCCTGTTCATAGCGATATAGCGTATCCAGCTTACCTTCATTGGTGACCTTGGCAATGAATGGCATCTCCTTCTTGCTGAGTTTGTCGACAAATAGAACGAGGTTCTCTGATGCGGCAACCTGTTTGCGGCCCAGCAGCATTTCGTTGATGTCTCTTTGCATGTAGGGGTTGAGCGAGTTTTCGCCAACCATATATACCATTACTGTACGATGCGCAGGTCCAGGCAGCGAGGGACCATTGTCGTCCTCCTTGGAACAGGCCGTAAACAGCATGACAGCACTTATTATCAGCAGAAGATGTTTCATGTTCTTGCCTTTTTGCTTGCAAATTTACAAAATAATTAATAATTGATTATGTAAAAATGATAATTATTTGTAACTTTGCAGCTAAATTGTGATATTCATGAAATATTTAGCACACTATATAGCCATTTTCTTTTCTTTGTTGTCAACCACCTTATATGCGCAGGACTTCTATGTTCAGTGTGAGGATACGTGCTCGCATGTTCATGGTATTGACCTGAGTCACTATCAGGGAGAAGTGTTCTGGGAGACGATAGGCGAGAATTCCCGTATGGCGTATGTCTATTTGAAGGCTACTGAAGGTGGCGACCGTATCGATGCAACCTTCGAGCGTAACATCTGGATGGCGCATCAGCAGCGGTTGAAGGTGGGCAGCTATCATTTCTATCGCCCTAAGTCAGACCAGCTGAGACAGTTGCGCAACTTTCAGTCTCAGTGTATTCCTGAGGAACAGGACCTCATACCTATGATTGACGTAGAGAGTACGGGTGGCCTGTCTACGGACGTCTTCTGCGACTCCTTGTTTTACTTCCTCGACCTTGTAGAGGAAGCCTACCACCAGAAGCCCCTCATCTATACAGGCCGCAACTTCTATAACAGGCATCTGCAGGGCAAGATTGACGACTACAAGATAATGATTGCCATGTATACAGAAGAAGAGCCCATCGTTGCTGACGATCGTGAGATTACGTTGTGGCAATATACAGCCAAGGGCAACATTGCCGGTATCAGCGGCTATGTTGACAAGAGTCGCTTTATGGGGAACCATAGTCTCAGAGAGATACAGTTCCGCCACTGATTACTTGTTCTTATTCTCTTCGTAGGAAGCTAACACTGCGTCGCCTCGCTTTCCGATGCTCTTGCAGTAGTCTTTGATTTCACACTCTGTCTGTTCGTCAGTGAATCCCATATTGTGGGCAATGCTCTTCAGTGCCTCTATTTCCTGAGGATAGCACACCTTGTCGCTAGCCATTACCTCGATGAGGCTGCGCAGGTATTTGCTCTTCTCTACCATACTGGTAGGGTAGTTGTCCTTAATTTTCTCAGGGTCCATCTTGAACAGCTTCTGTAGCTTGTCAATGTCGATGCCTTCCTGGCGGCAGATGTTGAGAATAACACTGTTCTCGTCCAAAGAATAGTCGCTGTCAGAGGCACTTACAATAATAAGGTCGCGCAGACGCGTGAGATCAGGGTCGTTGCTGAGGTCTCGTTTGAAAAGGTCGAATAGTCCCATAGGATAATGAAAGATTAAAGATGAAAAAATAGATAGGTTTTAATGTTATTCTTCGATATGCGAGAGACTGTGCGCGAAGTTGCGCATGAAGTTGGTGACAGCCTCTGCAGGATAGTAGCGCATATAACGCGCCGACTGTTTGACGTGCCACATCATAGCACGTGAGTCACTGGTACGTACAAAAATACTCTTGCCCTGAGTGAAATACCAGTCTGCCGCATTCTTCTCTGTCAGTTGGAAGATGTCATCGACAGCCTTCTGTGTGCTTCTGTCGGTGCTGGCATCCGTGAAGCGTATCTCGCTCTCCTTGAAGTTGAACAGTTCCATGAGCAGTGAACCTTCCAGACGTGCCATGCGTCCCATTTCCAACCGTTGTATCCATGTCTTCAGTACGTCATACTCGATGGTGTCCTTGGTGGTGCGCAGGTAGATGCCCAGCATGATTAGCTGGCGAAGACTGATGCCCTGTGTTATTATATTACGAGCAATATGGATAAGTCGTAGCAGCAGGTTGAAGGTGAGGTCCTCCGTGCCAGCCTCTTCAGCCAACTTCTGGAGTTTGCTGTTCAGCATGGGATTTGTCAACTCTTCAGAACCTTGCTCCTCTCTTGTCGAGGTGTTGTCGTCTTCGAAATGCTGACGTAGCGAGGGCGTCATCTGTAAGAAGAAATCATCCTCGCAGCGTCGGAGACCATTCTTTATCCATGGTGTTACACCATGAATCTGAGCTATCTCGTAAAGCCTGTTCCATTTCCAATGGGACATGGGCTCTATGGGCTCTGTCTTGCCAAACGCTCCACAGCGGAGCAGCCGAAGGAAGTTGCGCTGAATGATGTCCATTGTAATCTGTTTATGAATAGCGTTTCGGATACCTTAATAATATAGATAGCAGGGCAGCGATGCCGATGGCAAAGGGATAGTAGAGGTAGGGCAATATGCTGATAGGATTCAACTGTGCCAGTCCTGCTGCCATAAGCATCTGTGCACCATAGGGGATGAGCCCTTGTACCATGCAGGAGAATGTGTCGAGTATGGAGGCGCACTTGCGGCTGTCCACACCAAAGCGGTCGGCAATCTGTTTGGCAATGCCCCCCACCGTAATGATGGCTACGGTGTTGTTGGCCGTACAGAGGTCGACAAACGATACTAGTCCTGCCACCGTCATCTCTGCGCCACGCTTGGTGGACACATGACGTGTCAGTCGTTGGATGATGAAGTCGATACCCCCATTATGCTTGATGATTTCTAACAGTCCCCCTGCCATCATCGTGATGATGATTAACTCGCCCATGCCCACAATGCCGCTACCCATGGCGTCGAACCATCCGTAGACATCAAACGAACCATCTATCATGCCGATAACCCCCGTTAGGATAATGCCCAATGAAAGGACGGCCATCACGTTCATGCCTATCACTGCTGTGAGTAGTACGACGAGGTAGGGAATGACTTTGACGAAGGATACGTCGCCAATGTCGTGGGGCGATGGAATTCCGCGTCCCATAAAGAGGTATATGCCCAGTATCAGTATGGCTGCAGGAACCACGATGAACGAGTTGACGCGGAACTTGTCGCTAAGTTTACAGCCTTGCGTAGATGTGGCGGCAATGGTGGTGTCAGAGATAAACGACAGGTTGTCGCCAAAGAACGAGCCACCCACCACGACAGCCGTCATCAACGGTATGCTGGTTCCAGTCTGTTCCGCAACACCTGCAGCGATAGGTGTCAGCGCGACGATGGTTCCAACGCTCGTACCCACGCTGACAGAGATGAAGCAGGCAGCAAGAAACAGTCCCGCCAACAACATGTTGCTGGGTAAGAGCGTGAGTGACAGGTTGACGGTAGCATCAATGGCTCCCATCACCTTGGCGGTATTGGCAAAGGCACCAGCCAGAATGAATATCCATATCATCAGCATCATCTGACCTTTGGCGGCACCGCGACTGTAGACGTCGATACGCTCGTGTAGCGGCATGCTGCCAGAGATAAGCACGGCATACATCGATGAAGCCATGAATGCTACGGTGATTGGTACTTTGTAGAAGTCACAAGCAATGATGCTCGTAACCAGATAGAGTACGATGAACACCGCAAGTGGTGACAATGCTAATAGACCTTTTTTCAAAGCGTTACTCCGTTTTTGAATATTGATATCTCTTGGTATCCGTTCTCCTCGTTGCGAGCTTTCTCACCACTGGCTACTGCCAGTACCTTGTCGATGAACTCTGGTACCAGCTCCTGCATGGTGCGCCCCTCAATCAGTTGACCTGCTGAGAAGTCCACCCAGTGAGGTTTGTTCTTGGCAAGGGTGGGGTTGGTGGCAATCTTCATGGTGGGTACGAAGGTGCCGAAAGGTGTGCCACGCCCTGTGGTGAACAGTATGATATGACAACCTGCTGAGGCCAGTGCCGTTGCAGCTACGAGGTCGTTGCCAGGAGCCGACAACAGGTTCAGACCAGTATGCTTCAGGCGGTCGCCATACTCCAAGACCCCACTGACGGGTGCCTTGCCACACTTTTGCGTACAGCCCAGCGCCTTGTCTTCCAGTGTAGAGATGCCGCCAGCCTTATTGCCGGGACTGGGGTTCTCGCCGACGGGTTCTCCGTGTGAGAGAAAGTAGTTCTTGAAATTATTAATCATCGAGACAGTCTGCTCGAAGAGCTCCACTGTCTCGCAGCGGTTCATCAGGATGGTCTCGGCACCAAACATTTCCGGTACCTCTGTAAGAATGCTCGTCCCTCCCTGTGCTACCAGCCAGTCGGAGAACTCGCCTACCAGCGGGTTGGCGGTAATGCCGCTGAAGCCATCGCTGCCGCCACATTTCAGTCCGACACGCAGCTTTGAGACGCTGACATCCTCGCGCTTGTCTCTCTTGGCCTGGTCGTAAAGCTCGCGCAGTATCTGCATGCCTGCTTCTATCTCGTCGCCCTCTACGCGTTGGGTGACCAGCAGTTTAATGCGGTCTTTGTCGTAGTCACCAAGCATCGCCATGAAGTCTTCCGGCTGGTTGTTCTCACATCCCAGACTCAGCACCAGTACACCACCGGCATTGGGGTGCAGACAGATGTCGCGTAGCACCTTGCGAGTGTTCTCATGGTCTTCAGAGAGTTGTGAACAACCATAGTTATGATGCCAGGCATGGATGGCGTCGACGCCCTCGTAGCCGGTCTCTTGGACGAGTTGATGCACAAGACGCTCAGCAATGCCGTTGACGCATCCTACGGTAGGAACAATCCATATCTCGTTGCGCACACCGACATCGCCATTCTTGCGAACATAGCCTTTAAAGGTGCGCTTCTCGTCTTTGATGTCCAGGGGGTGGTTGACGGGGTGGTAAGCATATTCCAACGTACCGCCGAGATTGGTCTTGAGGTTGTCCTCATGCACCCAGTCGCCCGCTTTCAAGTCTTGAAGAGCATGGCCGATAGGGTAGCCGTATTTGATAATATCTTCGCCTTGTCGGGTATCCTTGATAAGGATTTTATGGCCTGCAGGCGTATTTTGGTTGACGATGACTTGTCGACCGTCGACAAGGATGATGTCACCCTTTTTCTTGGGTGCCAGACAAACGACGACCGAGTCGGCAGGATTTATTTTCAAGAACGTAGCCTGTTCCATAAAGATTGTTCTTGTTGATAATATACCGTTATCCGATATTCTTTCGACAATAGAAACTGATGTTCTCCTTGCTCAACAGTTCAATGGGCATGTAGTTGACCGAGTTGACCTTTTTCTTGAGGATGATGGCATTAAACAGCGTGTCGATACATGCATAGCCTTGCATGAAGGCATGTTGCGCAATGAGACAGGAGATGCTGCCCTGACGTACACACTCCGCATTCTTGGGTACCATGTCGTAGCCCATAATCTGGATGTTGCGGCGATTGCTGCGTAACAGGTATTCACCTACCAGATGTGCCTTGGAGTTGAACGTGATGCAGTGGTGTACGGATGGATGCTGATTAAAGAACTTCTCTAAGATGGCGTCGTAGTTTTCACGTTTCTCGTCGAGCGACAGGTTGACTTCGTGAATGGTAACGCTGGGAAAGTGGTCGTGCATGTAGTGGCGGAATCCCGTTTCGCGGTTCTCCTGCTGCTTAGATGCCACGTTGCCATTGTGCATCTGTTTCATCAGCATGATTTCTTTCTCGTTAGGAGTAAACAGCATCATCATGCGTGCTGCATAGTAGCCGCTGGCAAAGGAGTCTTGTCCGAAGAATGCCAAGGGACGCAGATCGGGCATGTAGGAGTCGAGAAGAACGAATGGAATTCCCTTTTCGTGCATGATTTCCGTATATTTGCGGGTGACGTCCAACTGCGAGGGCACAATGACTACACCGTCAGGCTCTTGTTTCAATATCTCCATCATGGCTTTCGCAAAGGTGTTGGTGTCGAAACGGTTATAGTACACCACCTTCTTGGATACGCGGAAGTCTCGGAAGCGCTCTGTGGCTTCTGTGGCTCCCGTCTCTATCTCCTGCCAGTAAGCCTCCGACTCGTGCTTGGGCAAGAGCATGAAAAAGGTGTATGACTTGTTGTAAGCCAGTGCTGAGGCATAGCGATTAGGCTTGTAGTCCATTTCCTCCAAAGCCTTCTTGACCTTGGCCAATGCTTTAGGTGACACGTTCGGGCGCTCATGGAGCACACGGTCTACGGTACCAACGCTCACGCCTGCGCGTTCTGCGATGTCCTTGATTCTTATCTTCTCAGTATCCATAATTAGTGCAAAGGTAATGAAAAAAAATGATATTCCGAAGAATTATTGTAGTTTTTTCTGGACGCTCTGTGTTTACTGGTGTTTTTCGAATATTTTTGGCAGAATTCTTTGTCATTAGAAAAAAATATCTTAACTTTGCAAACACTTTAAATACAACATTTTCTTAAGGTAATACACAAACAGATGGCAAAAATTGTAACTTTAGGTGAGATTATGCTTCGCCTGTCGCCCATGGGCAACGACCGTTTCATTCAGAGTGAGTCATTTCGTATCATCCCTGGTGGTGGTGAAGCTAATGTAGCTGTCAGCCTGGCTAACTATGGCCATGAGGCATATTATGTATCAAAGCTTCCCAAACACGAGATAGGTCAGATAGCAGTGAATGCGCTCCGTCGCTATGGTGTTAATACACAGTTCATTGCCCGTGGTGGCGACCGTGTAGGCCTGTACTATGCTGAGACGGGTGCTTCTATGCGTCCTTCAAAGGTCATCTACGACCGTGCTCATAGTGCTATTGCTGAGGCTGATGCCAAGGATTTCGATTTTGATGCTATCATGGAGGGGGCAGCATGGTTCCATTGGAGCGGTATCACTCCTGCTATCTCTGACAAGGCTGCCGAACTGACGCGCCTGGCCTGTGAGGCTGCCAAGCGTCACGGTGTGACTGTTTCTGTCGACTTGAATTTCCGTAAGAAGCTGTGGACTTCTGAGAAGGCTATCTCTATCATGCGTCCGCTGATGAAGTATGTGGACGTATGCATCGGCAATGAGGAGGACGCAGAGCTCTGTCTCGGCTTCAAGCCCGATGCTGACGTTGAGGGCGGTCAGACCGATGCTGCCGGTTATGAGGGCATCTTCAAGCAGATGATGCAGGAGTTCGGCTTCAAGTATGTCGTGTCTACACTTCGCGAGAGCTACAGTGCCACCTTCAACGGCTGGAAGGCCTTGATATACGATGGCAAGGAGTTCTATCAGTCTAAGCGCTACGAAATCAATCCTATCATTGACCGTGTAGGTGGTGGCGACTCGTTCTCTGGTGGTCTGATTCATGGTCTGCTGACCAAGAAGACGCAGGGCGAGGCTCTTGAGTTTGCTGTGGCTGCTTCTGCCTTGAAGCACACCATCAATGGAGACTTCAACCAGGTGTCTATTGAAGAAGTAGAAGCATTGGCTGGTGGTAATGCCAACGGTCGCGTACAGAGATAATTGAAAATTGACAATTATGGCAAAGTTTGATAAGATTGCAGTATTGAAGAAAATCGGCGATACCGGTATGGTCCCCGTTTTCTATCATAAGGATCTGGAAGTATGCAAGAATATCGTGAAGGCCTGCTACGAGGGTGGTGTCCGTGCTTTCGAATTTACCAATCGCGGCGACTTCGCTAACGAGATATTCGGTGAACTCGTCAAGTGGGCCGACAAGGAATGCCCCGAGCTGGCTTTGGGTATAGGTTCCGTTGTCGACGCTCCCACGGCAGCCCTCTACATTCAGCTGGGTGCCAACTTTGTTGTTGGTCCGCTGTTTAACCCCGAGATTGCTCCCGTCTGCAATCGTCGCCTCATTCCTTACTGCCCTGGCTGTATGACAGTCAGCGAGATTGGTAAGGCTCAGGAGTTAGGGTGCGACCTGACAAAGGTGTTCCCTGGTGATGTCGTTGGTCCTAATATGATTAAGGGCTTGAAGGCGCCTATGCCTTGGTCGAAGATTATGGTCACTGGTGGTGTAGCCCCTGAGGAGGAGAACCTCACCAAGTGGTTTAAGGCTGGCGTGTTCTGTGTAGGTATGGGCTCGAAGCTGTTCCCCAGCGACAAGGTAAAGGCTGGTGACTGGCAGTATGTGACCGACAAGTGCAAGGAGGCACTCGGTTATGTGGCTAAGGCTCGCGCTTAATACGCTACTCACACTCATTGTATTCTCAGCTTGTTCATCGCCAGACAGGCAGGTGGTGGACAAGCTGAATTCTCTATCTTATGCCTGTCACTATCGTGATATTGACTCTACGGAAATCTATGCCCAGCAGGCTTATGATGCTGCTGACGGCTATGCTGCCGGACGTGCTGAAGCACTCAACAACATGGCTTTTGTCTCTATGGTGCGCATGCACTACGACCAGGCTGAGCAGCAACTTGACGAGGCGCTCTCAATCACTGACAACCAGATAGAGATGTATGTTGCTGAAATTCAGCACATGCGCCTTTGTCAACGCCGCTCCAACAACCGTGCTTTCTACGAGCATCGCGAACGTGCTCAGAACCATCTGATGCGCATTCGTGAAGAGCGTGAGGGACTGCCAGCCCGTCTCCAACAGCGCATGATTTATGCAGAGTCGGAGATGGCCATTGTCAATTCTACCTATTATTATTATGTAGGTCTTGAACGGCAGTCTATCGAGGCTATCCACTCGTTGGACGTCAATGCCATACGCAGTGATACTACACAATATCTGAACTACCTTTATAACGTTGGCGCAGGAGGCATCCTGACGGGTGATGATCCTGAGCAGATTCATGCAGACGAGATAGAGATGTTGAACCGCTGTCTCAGCATAGCCCGTCGTAAGGGTTATCCGTATTTCGAGGCACAGGCTTTGGAAGGGTTGGCAGACCATACGAACGACATTGCATTGGCCGACTCCTCCTTACAATTGTTTACGGCCTATGGCGACGTCTATCAGATAGCGGGTGCCAACCGAACGCTGGCATCGTGCTATCATGCCAAGGGCGACGACAATACGGCCCTCGACTATTTGCACAGAGCACTCTCTGATACGCTCATCAATCAGGCTCCCGACCTGGTGGCCAGTATTCGTGAGCAACTGTCGGTGGCTTACTCTGCCATCGATGACAAACCCCAGAGTGACTATAACCGAAACATCTATATCGACCTGCAGGAGCAGACACGCCAGGACCGTGAACTCGAAGCCCGTGCAGGCATCCTCGACCATGAGGTCAACCAACTCAACTGGATGATTTTTGCGGTCCTCATCGCTATTCTGCTCATGGTCTTCCTGCTGTGGCTCTTCAACCGCATGAATCGCCAGCAGAAAGAAGACAGCCAGTTTGACGACCTGCTGGAACAAAAGAAGGAAGAGGTCGCTGAGGCCCGTCTGCGAGTGGAGCGTAATGAGCGCCGCCACTTGGAACAGCGTGCCAAGATTTCTATGGCGATGGGCATCCTGCCACTCATCGACCGCATTCGCCATGAGGTGGACAAGATTGCTGAGCAGCCTGCTTCTGCCGACAATGCTGAGCGCTTAGACTATATCCGCGAACTCACCGACAATATCAATCAGCAGAACGACGAACTGACACAGTGGATACAGCTGCGCCAGGGTGAGTTGAGCCTCCATGTGGAGAGCTTCCCCCTGCAATCGCTATTCGACATAGTGGCACGTAGCAAAACCAGCTTCCACATGAAGGGAGTACAGCTCTGCGTGCATTCCACAGAGGCTACCGTCAAAGCCGACCGCGTACTTACCTTGTTTATGCTCAACACGCTGGCCGACAATGCCCGTAAGTTTACCGAGAATGGTGGACGGGTGGATGTCTCTGCCACTGAGGGCGACGACTATGTAGAACTCTCTGTCGCCGATACAGGCAAGGGCATGTCTGCTGAGCAGTTGGCACATGTCTTCGACCATAAGGTACAACAGGGGCATGGCTTCGGACTGATGAACTGTAAGGGTATTATCGAGAAATACCGCAAGACCAGTCAACTGTTTTCCGTCTGCTCCTTGCAGGCAGAAAGCGAGGAGGGCAGGGGATCGCGTTTCTTCTTCCGTCTGCCCAAGGGTGTTGTCAGGTTGTTGGTGGGTATCATGGGGTTAATGGGCATGATGGGTCATACTGATGCTATCGCACACAGTGCCTTAGACCGCGCCCACGTCTTTGCTGATTCCGCCTATTTCTCCAATATCAATGGTACCTATGCCCGTACCCTACAGTTTGCCGACTCGTGCATTTCGGCACTCAACGACCACTACCGTGCGCAGTATCCTGACGGCCAACTGCTGATGCAACGGCTCAGCGACCAGAGTCCTGCCCCCGAGATACAATGGTTGCACGACGGCATAGATACCAACTACCAGATTATCCTCGATATACGCAACGAGAGTGCAGTGGCTGCCTTGGCCCTCCATGAGTGGGCGTTGTATTCCTATAATAATAAGGTCTATACGCAGCTGTTCAAGGAGATGAGCGCCGATGCTACGCTGGCTGACTACTGTCGTACCATGGAGCAGTCGCAACAGAACAAGCGTATTGCCGTCTATCTGTTGTTAGTATTATTAGTGCTTATCGTGCCTGCTTACTATATGCTGTACTATCGTCATCGCCTCTATCGGCGCTTCCGTCAGGAAAGCCAACAGCAGACCACCCTTGAGATGGCTGACGACGACCTGCGCCGTGCTGAGTTGGAGAATGCCAACCTGCACGTCGCCAATAGCGTGCTTGACAACTGCCTGTCGACACTGAAACATGAGACCATGTACTACCCGTCGCGCATCCGCCAGTTGGTAGACTCTGGCGACTTGAAGCCGCTTGCTGAGGTGACAGGCTTCTACCGCGACCTTTACAGCATACTCATCCAGCAGGCCTTGGGGCAAGTGGAGCGCATCAAGTTCCATGTCCGTCCCATCGAACTCTATGGCCAGAAGGTGTTGGGCGACGAGACCCTGCTGCGCTACCTCTTTGAGCTTTTAGAGATAAAAGGTAAGAAGCAAGAGGAGAGAGAGAAGATAACCAGCGAGGTGAAGGACGATAACTACGTCGTATATCACATTCCTCTTACCTCTCACCTCTCACCGCCCTCCTTCCTACTCTGTCGCCAGATAGTCCGCGAACATGGTGAGGCTACGGCTCGTCGTGGCTGTGGCATCGTCTTAGAAAACAACTTTGTCAACATCACTTTACCAAGACACAATGGAAAACTTTAAATTGATTATCGTAGAGGATGTACCCCTCGAACTGAAAGGAACCGAAGGTATCGTACGCAACGAGATACCAGAGGCGGAAGTCATTGGCACTGCTGACAATGAAGCCTCCTACTGGCGACTTGTCAAGCAACAGCAACCCGACCTCGTCTTGCTTGACCTCGGTCTGGGTGGCTCTACAACGGTAGGTGTCGAGATATGCCGTCAAACCAAGGAACTCTATCCGAAAGTGAAGATACTCATCTTTACTGGCGAGATACTCAACGAGAAACTGTGGGTCGACGTCCTCGATGCTGGTGCCGACGGCATTATCCTGAAGAGTGGCGAACTGCTGACACGTCGTGACGTGATGGCTGTCATGGAGGGTAAGCAACTCGTATTCAACGAGCCCATCCTGCAGAAGATTGTAGACCGCTTCAAGCGCTCTGTCTCCTCACAGCTGGCACGTCAGGAGGCGCTCATCAACTATGAGATTGACGAGTACGACGAACGCTTCCTTCGTCATCTGGCTTTGGGCTTTACGAAGGAACAGATTACAGGTCTGCGTGGCATGCCCTTTGGTGTGAAGAGCTTAGAGAAGCGCCAGATGGAGTTGGTACGCAAGCTGTTCCCTAATGGTGAGAGTGTCAATGCTACCCGTCTGGTGGTGCGTGCCCTCGAGCTGCGCATCCTCGATGTCGATAACCTCGAACCAGACATGGAGTGAGGGAAGAGTGAAGAGTTAAGAGTTAAGAGTGAAGAATGAAAAGGTTTCTGCCATATATTGCCCTGATGCTGTTTGTTCTGCAGTTGCTCACCATGTTGGTGTCGTGGCTGCTCAGTGCAGCTTTCCCAGACAGTGGCATCCGTTCGCTGCTCTCTGGTGAAGGGTTGCGATGGTTCTTTGGCCATTTCAGTCACCTGCTGGCTACCCCAGTGTTGGTATGCCTTATACTGGTTCTTCTGGCCTACGGCACTTTCCGCCATTGTGGACTGCTTCTTTACCGTTCCACGTTCCGTGAACGCCGTGCCCTTACCATGACCTTGCTGCTCACCGTCGTCGCTGTTTTGTTGCTGTTGCTGATGGCTGCCATTCCTCATGCTGTAATGCTGTCAGTAACGGGCAGCTTGTGGCCTTCGCCATTCTCGCATGCTTTGCTGCCGCTTCTTGCATTCATTGTCATCGTTCTTAGCGCGTTCTATGGTATGATGGCTGGTCACTTCGTCAACCTCTCCAATGTCTACGAAGCGATGCTGGATGGCATCCGTCAGGGCGCAGCACTTTTGCTGTTCTACCTGCTGGGTGTCCAGCTTTACCTATCTGTATTCTATATCTTAAATTGATTTCTTCTCCACGCGGAAAGCCAGCATGGTGAGGTCGTCGTTTTGCTCGGCACCATTGCGGAACAAGTCGGTGTCGGCCTTGAGGGCCTCGATAATGGTGCGAGTGCTTTCGGAAGTGTGCGATGCCATCAGTTTGATGATGCGCTCTTCACCATACTGTTCCTGCTGGCAGTTCTCTGCCTCGTTTAGACCATCGGTATAGAGCAGTATCATGCTGCCGCTGGGCAGCTCCATCTCTTCGCCCACAAATTCCAGTTCCGGCCATAGTCCGATGGGCGCATTCGTCTCCTTGACGTCGAGGATAGCATATTGTCCTTCACCATCTCCTATGATGGGCGGATTGTGTCCGGCATTGCAGTATTCCAGCCGTCCTTCTTTCAGGTCGTACATGCAGATGAACATCGTGACAAACATGTCCATCTCGTTGTTGTTCGACAGTTCGGCATTCATGCGGGTGGCTATCTCGGCGGGCTTTTTCCCCATCGATGCCAACGTCAAGAATCCTCTAGTAGCCATCGTCATGAAGAGCGAGGCGGGGACACCCTTGCCGCTGACGTCGCCAACGCAGAAATAGAGCTTGTCGTCTTTCCGCAGGAAGGTGTACAAGTCGCCACCCACCTCCTTGGCAGGTGTCATCGATGCATACATGTCGACCCCCTCTACACTGGGGAACACGCTTGGCACCATCGACATCTGAATGTCGCGTGCAATGCGCAGTTCACTCTCCATACGCTCCTTGGCGGTGGTGGTCTCTTCCAGTTGGTCGTAGGCCGTCTTCAGTTCGTTGTGGGCTTTCTCAAGGCGTGCTTGCATGCGGTGGCGCACAATGATGTAGATGATGAGGAAGGCGATGAATGCCGCCATAGCAATGAGTTGGGTGATGTGGCGCTGGCGCACGTTTCGTTCGTTCTCAGCGGCCATCTCCAATTCTTTCTCGTGCACAGCCTCCTGCTCTATGGCATCGGCTCGGCGCGATTGGGTAATGGCCGAGTCGAGGCGTTCTGTGATGTTCGTGCTCACGGCTATCGCCGTGTCTATTCGTCCAGCCTTTAAGTTGACTTCATACTTCCTGAGGAGCATTTTCTGTATGATTTCCAGCGAATAGTTGGTGCCATAGTCCTTCATATACTCATCCATGCTTCCGAAGTTGTCGGCTGCATCCTGCCAACGACCTGCCAACCGCAGATAGTCGCTCGCCAGCATCTTGCCCTCTGCTGTCTGGAAGAATTCCGACTGGCAGAACAACTTGTAGGCCTCGGCAGCGTCGTCACGTTGTCCCAGTCCCTCTAAGGCCCTAGCCAGATAGATGTTGTAGCGTGCCTTCTGCTTTTCGGTATAGTCAGGGCGCGCGTCAGCCTGCTTTCCATACTCATCAATCAGCAGTCTCATTCGATCAAGCCATACTTTGGACTTCTCATAGTCGCCTTTTTCTAGGAAGTTGTAGCTGATGTTGATGACACCTACGATCGCATCGCGGTAGCTGGTGGCATAAGCGTGTCGCTTGATATAGTTCAATTGGGCGTTATAGGCATCTTCCAGACTCTTGTTGGTATTGTCTTCGCTCAATCCGAAGTGGATCTGACAACAACCAATATAGATGAGCATGTTGTAGTACTCGCTAGTCGTGTCGCACCCTAAGCTCTTCAATCGTTCTGTGGCGGCTATGGCCACCTTTAGTGCGGATTCATATTCAGTCCATGTACTTAACAGACCCGTCAAGCGATGGGTGATGCCAGCATACACCCGTATATCTTCTTCTTCGGTAGAGTTCTCCACAGCCGCGATACCCGTCTTCCAATACAACTCGGCCATGCGCTTCTGCATTAGACGGTCATAGGCATAGCCCAGCCAGTAGCAGGCCTTGCCCTCTGGGAAGTCTCCCAGCTTTTTAAGACTGTCCGCCAGTTTTATGATGCGTGGGTAGTCCTTGTCTAAGTAGGCCGCATACACTAGACTTTCTGCTTCTTCATTCAGCCTTTCCTGCTCTTTAGAGTTGCCTTTACATCCCGACAATATGATGTTGATAGCAACGACACCGGTCGCTACCATGGTCAAACAACGAAGTAGGTTTTTGCTCATATTAATCCTATCATTTTAGGTTGTCCGTGTGCAAAGATACAATATTTTTGCGAAACAACTCCTATTTCAATAGGGGAAAATGAGGTTATTAGAGAATGAATATTTTTCAGTTCGTTTTTATCTGCTCTACTTGGTACCCTGCCTCGCGCAGTTTGTTGACGATGCCGTCCTTACCTATCAGGTGGCCAGCACCAAATACGAAGAGGGTGGGGGCCTGCTGCATGGCACTCGTTATCTTGGGCATCCATTTCTCGTTGCGTTGCTTGAAGAGCGCAGGACTTTTCTCGAGTTGTGAAAGCCAGAAGGAGTCAGTGCTGAAACTGTCGTAGTCGCCGCTCTTCCAGTATTTGCCTATGCTTACGACAGAGAGCACCTCGTCAATGGCCTGCTGCTTGCGCTCGTCAAAGTGCTCCAGGAATGACATCAGCGAGTCTACCTGCACATCTATGTTCTCCATCCATGTGTCGCGCATTTTCTGCAGACTGTCCTGACTCTGAATCTGATCCAGTTGCCCAATCGTCATTCCGCGCTCTTGGGCTCTCGTGATGCACACTCCGTCAATGGGCTTGCCCGCCATGCCCAGTTCCGGATGTTTCACCATCTCTTTGAGGGTAAAGATCATGGTGAACGAGGAGGGGAAAACAAAGGGTTGGTAGTTCCATGAACTCTTCATCGTCGAGTCCGTCAGGTCCACTTCGAAGGTCTCCTTGAACCTGTAGTTCAGTGCGTCCAGCTGTTCTGGTGTCAGCACGTCGAAGATGGTCTTGCCGTCGGGTAGCGTAGTAGCTTGCTGTCCCGCATTCTTCAC
>OMQN01000039.1 GCA_900313235.1 uncultured Prevotellaceae bacterium
CGTGAGCCGCGACCTGAAAGTCAACGAATGGAGTGACGACCAGGCTGCCAAGATCCGTGAAATTATCGGCGCTGAATTCAAAGTAGAAGGTGATCTCCGTAGCGAGATCCAGTTGAACATCAAGCGACTGATGGATATTGGTTGCTATCGTGGAGTCCGTCATCGTAACGGTCTGCCTGTACGTGGTCAGAGCACTAAGAATAATGCTCGTACACGTAAGGGTAAGAAGAAGACTGTTGCTAACAAGAAGAAGGCCACGAAGTAAGTTTAAAGTTTAAGGTTTAAAGTTTAAAGTTATGGCAAAGAAAACAGTCACTTCAAAGAAGCGTAACGTGAAGGTAACAGCTATCGGCCAGCTTCACGTACATAGCTCATTTAATAATATTATCGTGTCGCTTGCCAACGATGAGGGTCAGATCATTTCTTGGTCTTCTGCTGGTAAGATGGGTTTCCGTGGTTCTAAGAAGAACACTCCTTATGCTGCCCAGATGGCCGCTGAGGATTGCGCTAAGGTCGCTTTCGACCTGGGTCTGCGCAAGGTAAAGGCATACGTAAAGGGTCCCGGTAACGGTCGTGAGTCAGCTATCCGTGCCGTACATGGTGCAGGTATCGAGGTCGTTGAGATCGTTGACGTTACACCACTGCCACACAATGGCTGCCGTCCCCCGAAGCGTCGTCGCGTATAATAATTGGACGCTTCAACGTAATAACGATATAACGTAATAACGAAACTTTTTTTATAGATTATGGCAAGATATATTGGACCGAAATCAAAAATTGCCCGCCGATTTGGAGAAGCCATCTTCGGCCCGGACAAAGTTTTGTCTAGGATTGGCAGAGAAGCAGAAGGCCAAGTACACCTATGGTGTTCTTGAGCGCCAGTTCCGTAACCTGTTTGAGAAGGCCGCTAAGGCTGAGGGTATCACCGGTGAGGTGCTGCTCCAGTTGCTTGAGAGCCGCCTTGACAACGTAGTATACCGTCTGGGTATTGCTCCCACCCGCGCTGCTGCCCGTCAGCTCGTTGGTCACAAGCACATCACCGTTGATGGTAAGGTTGTCAACATTCCTTCTTTCCAGGTAAAGCCTGGTATGATTGTTGCCGTTCGCGAGAAGGCTAAGTCTCTTGAAGTCATTGAGGCTGCTTTGGCTGGTTTCAACCACTCTAAGTATCCTTGGATTGAGTGGGACGAGGCTCAGAAGGGTGGTAAGTTCCTCCACATGCCTGAGCGTGCCGACATTCCCGAGAACATTAAGGAACAGTCAATCGTTGAGTTGTACTCTAAGAACTAAAATCATTTAAATTAATGGCGATATTAGCATTTCAAAAACCTGATAAAGTCGTAATGTTGGAGGCTACGGACACTTCTTTCATCACTTGAGGGTTATGCCATCAACACCATCCGCATTGCCGGTGTTGAGCATGAGTTCTCTTCAGTACCTGGTGTAAAGGAAGATGTTACCAACATTATCTTGAACCTGAAGCAAGTTAGGTTCAAGCAAGTTGTGGAAGAATTCGAGAACGAGAAAGTCTCCATCACTGTCGAGAATTCTACCGAGTTTAAAGCCGGTGATATAGGCAAGTATCTGACTGGATTTGAAGTGTTAAATCCCGATTTGGTGATTTGTCATTTAGATTCCAAAGCTTCGATGCAGATTGACTCGTGCTGGAGGTGACTACGGATGGTTCCATTCACCCGAAGGAAGCTCTGAAAGAGGCTGCCAAAATCCTCATCTACCACTTCATGCTCTTCTCAGACGAGAAGATTACCCTGGAGAACAATGATGTCGAGGGCAACCAGGAGTTTGACGAGGAAGTACTGCACATGCGCCAGTTGCTGAAGACCAAGTTGGTAGACATGAACCTCTCTGTTCGTGCCCTCAACTGTCTGAAGGCTGCTGATGTAGAGACCCTTGGTGATCTCGTTCAGTACAACAAGACCGACCTCCTTAAGTTCCGCAACTTCGGTAAGAAATCGCTCACTGAGCTTGATGATTTGCTCGAGAGTCTGAATCTGTCGTTTGGAACTGATATTTCAAAGTACAAACTGGACAAAGAGTAATTGACAATTGAGAATTGACAATTCATTACTGTCCACAAAAGAAACAAGTAAAAAATGAGACACGGAAAGAAATTCAATCATCTGGGCCGTACTGCTGACCACCGCCGTGCCATGCTTGCCAACATGGCCATCTCGCTGATCATGCACAAAAGAATCACTACGACCCTCGCCAAGGCAAAGGCACTCAAGAAATATGTTGAGCCGCTCATCACGCGCTCTAAGGACGATAGCACCAACAGCCGTCGTGTAGTATTCAGCTACCTCCAGAATAAGGAGGCTCTGAAGGAGCTCTTCGGAGCTGTAGCACAGAAGGTTGGCGACCGTCCCGGTGGTTACACCCGCATCATCAAGCTCGGCTTCCGCCAGGGCGACGCTGCAGAGAAGGCTTTCATCGAGCTCGTTGACTTCGACGAGAACATGCTCAAGACCGCTAAGGCTGAGAAGAAGACTCGTCGTTCACGCAAGTCTGCTCCTAAGGCCGAGGCTGCTAAGGCTGCTGCTCCCGCAGTAGAGGAGGCTCCTAAGGCTGCTGAGGCACCTGCTGCTGAAGAGGCTAAGGCTGAGTAATATTTCGATTGAACTCTATACTGATAGGGGATTTCCTAATAAAATTTCGGGAAATCCCCTATTATTGTTTCTTTTTAGCCCTACTGCTTTCCAGTTGTGGAACATATACAGGTCAGGGTGCCTATGTGGGCGCACAGTTTGGAACCATCCTGGGTTCTGCAGTAGGCGGCCTCTCTGGCGGATGGCGAGGCAGTGACGCCGGTGCTATCATTGGCATGGCCGGTGGTGCCGCTATCGGTGCTGCTATCGGTGCTGCCGCAGACCAGCGTGAGGCTGATCGCTACGAAGACTATCGTCGTGAGCGTGCCGCCCGTCGTCACGACCGCGATGCTGTCACCCCTCCACCTGCTGACGACTCAGGCTACGACAGCAGCAACAGTGGTGACGACCGCGTAGACTTCGGCATCTCCGGACCTACTGACGAACAGGCGGCTACTGTCTCCGTAGGGCCGACGGGTAAACCGTCGGACACCGTGTCTGGCAAGAAGACCGTCTCAGTCTCTGACCTGCAGCGCATGCGCCCTGCTATAGAGTTGCGTAACATCCGCATTGACGGTGTTCGTCAGGAGGGCGTCATCCATGCCGGTGAACAGTGTAGGGTAGTCTTTGAGATTATGAACCGTTCCAACTACACGCTCCATGATGTCCAGCCGCTGGTCAACGAGTTGACGGGAAATAAGCACCTGCATGTCTCGCCCAATCTGCATATCGAGAGTATTGCCCCTGGCACTGGCGTGCGCTATACTGCTACCGTGCTGGCCGATAAACGACTGAAGGACGGCCAAGCCGTCCTCCGTGTCGCTGTTGCTCATCATGATCGTGAGCAAGAGTCGCTAACCCGTCAGTTCACCTTTGTGACCCGTCGTAAGTAGCGTTATTTCTTCTGTGCCATGTCGCTGTTGATTAGCTCCAGCAGTTTCTCAACAGCTTGCTCCTCAGGTATGTTCTTCTCGACACATACCTTTTGTTTATAGAGGCTAATCTTGCCACGACCAGCACCCACATAGCCGTAGTCTGCATCAGCCATCTCTCCGGGACCATTGACGATACAGCCCATGATGCCAATCTTCAGCCCTGTCAGATGACTGGTGGCCTTTTTTATCTTGGCAATGGTCTCCTGCAGGTTGTACAGCGTGCGTCCGCAGCCAGGACACGAGATATACTCCGTCTTGGTAAACTTGATGCGGGCCGCCTGGAGGATGGCGTCGGCCAATGATTGTAGCTTTTGGCTATTAGCTATTTGCTCTTGGCTTGCTAAAGGCTGTCTGCTAACTGCTATCTGCAATTTTGTGGCTTTACGATCGATGAGTAGGGCGCCGACGGACATGGCAGCTGTCAGCTGCAGTGTTTCCCAGTCTTCGCGGGCGAACTGCGAAGCACTGTCTAAATTCAGCGTAATGGTGTCGTCCTTGATGCTGGCTTCGGCTTGGGCACGCAGACGCGTGCATTCGGGTATCAGTTCCACCAGTTTGCGGGCTACAGGAATCTCACATTCCGGCTCCTCAGAGAGCGATACACGGATGGTGTCGCCAATGCCTTCAGTGAGCAGGGCGCCAATACCTACGGCACTCTTGATGCGGCCGTCCTCACCCTCGCCGGCCTCTGTGACACCCAGGTGTAAGGGATAGTGCATGTCTTCCTGATCCATCGTCTTCACCAACAAGCGTACGGTAGTCACCATGACAACCGTGTTGCTGGCCTTGATGCTGATGACCACGTCGTTGAAGTTCTCACGACGGAAGATGCGCAGAAACTCCATGCAACTCTCTACGATGCCCTCTGGTGTGTCGCCATAGCGCGACATGATGCGGTCAGACAATGAACCGTGGTTAACACCAATGCGCACGGCAGTGTGGTACTCTTTACAGATGTTGATAAACGGCACCAGCTTCGCCTCAATCTTCTTCAACTCCTCCTGATACTCCTCGTCGGTATATTCCAGGTGCTTGAAGGTGCGGCCGGGGTCTACATAGTTGCCAGGGTTGATGCGAACTTTCTCGCAGTATTGTGCGGCAACATCTGCCGTGTGGGCGGTAAAGTGCACGTCGGCCACCAGCGGCTGGTGATAGCCGTCAGCCTTCAGACGAGCAGAGATGTTCTTCATGTTCTCTGCCTCACGGGTGCCCTGTGTGGTGAAACGTACCAGTTCGCCACCAGCATCAATGATGCGCTTGGCCTGAGCCACGCTGGCCTCAGTGTCGTTGGTGTCAGTGGTAGCCATCGACTGGATGCGGATGGGGTTGTCGCCACCGATGGCAATGTTGCCCACATGGGCCACACTACTAATTCGTCTTGTACTCATACTGCACCTCCGCTAAGTCCTTGTTGGCCTTCTCAATCTTTGCCCTCAGCCCTTGCTTGTAGTCAGCCAGACGCTGGGCGATACCCTCGTCGCTGAGAGCCAGCATCTCGCAAGCCAGGATGGCGGCATTCTGGGCGCCGTTGACACCTACCGTAGCTACGGGAATTCCCGGTGGCATCTGGATGATAGAGAGCATGGCGTCAAGACCGTCGAGCATGCCCTTGATGGGGACGCCGATGACGGGTAGGGTGGTGCTGGCGGCGATGACGCCAGGCAGTGCTGCCGCCATGCCTGCTGCGGCGATAATCACTTTCAGCCCACGCTCCTTGGCACCTTTGGCAAAGTCTTCTACTGCGTCAGGTGTGCGGTGTGCAGAGAGTGCGTTGACCTCAAACGGAACCTGCATCTCGTTGAGGAGGTTGCAGGCTTTCTCCATAACGGGCAAATCAGAAGTGCTGCCCATGATAATGCTGACAATTGGTTTCATATCTTCTATTTTTTTCGTTATTACGTTATGACGATGTTACGTTATTCATAGGAACAGAATAGCTATGGCTGCGCAGAGGAACCCTATCCAGAAGCCACCCACCACCTGTCCCAGCGAGTGCTGGCGCAGAATCATGCGACTGGTGCCTACCATGCCGCCAATGATGAATACCAGGCAGAGCCACCAGACAGGGTTGAAGCCCAGGTATTCGGCAAAGGCAAACAGCGCTCCTGCCACGCCACCGATGGCAGCGGTATGTGTCGATATCTTCCACCATACGTTGATGAGTGCACAGACAATCTGTACCAGTAGTCCTGCTACCACGATGGCACCCATGAAGTGAGGCATGTGCATCCTGTCCATCACATAGACACAGGTGAAGTAGCTGAGGATGGAGATGACGTATGGCACCATGCGCCTTTCGCGGTGACCCAGTTCTATGAGGTTCCATCCCTGATAGTGGCGGTACAGACGAATCATGACCGTCGGCAACAGGATGGTAAACATGTAGGCCATGATGAGCACCTGTAGCTTATAGGACCACGGGAAGATGCTCAGATAGCTGAACGAGAACAGTGCTACCAGTCCGATAAAAGGCAGGTAGAAAGGGGTGAATAGCATGCTCATGACGCGTGCTGCCAATATGATTTGTTTTTCTCGGTTCATTTCTCTCTCAACTCTCTTTCTTAACTCTTAACTCTCAACTCTTAACTCTCAACTACTTACGTAGTCGCGCCACAGGTATCCCCATCTGTTCGCGGTATTTGGCTACCGTGCGGCGTGCTATGGGATAGCCCTTCTCCGCCAGCAAGTCTTTCAGCGTGTCGTCGCTCAGCGGTTTGCGCTTGTCCTCTGCGGCGATGATTTCGCGCAGTGCAATCTTGATTTCCCTCGTCGACAGTTCCTCGCCTTCTGCCGTCTTGTAGCCGTCGCTGAAGAAGTAGCGCAAAGGAAATGTTCCCCAGCGGGTCTGTGCATATTTCGAGTTTGACACACGCGATACGGTGCTCAGCGCCAGTCCCGTCTTCTCAGCGATGTCTTTCAGAATCATGGGACGTAGCGAAGCCTCGTCGCCATCTTCAAAGAAGCGGTGCTGCCACTGGATGATGGCACGCATGGTGGTGGTCAGCGTGTTGCGGCGTACGCGGATGGCCTCGATGAAGCCCTGTGCGGCTTCTACCTTTTTCTTTGTATAGAGCAGTGCCTCCTTCATCTGGCGACTCATGTTCTCCTTGTTCGTCTGGTATTCGTTGAGGGTGTCGGTGAACGACTGCGATACATGCAACTCCGGGATGTCCCCCGTGTTGAGGGCAAACGTCACTGTCCCATCATCCTGCGTGTCCACGATGAAGTCGGGTGTAATCTGCTGGATGCTATGTCCCATCACCTCGCCCATGGCCGTTCCCGGCTTGGGGTTAAGCTTGCGCAGTTCCTTGATGAGCGTCTCGTTCTGCAGGTCGGTCAGTTTCAGCACCTGCTGCAACCGGTTCCAGTGCTTCTTGGTAAACAGTTCGAAGTAGTCTTCTATCGTTCGCTGCATCAACTCTTTCAGATGCGACGGCTCGCGACGCTCTATCTGTAGCAGCAGACACTCCTGTAGTGTGCGGGCACCAATGCCGGCAGGGTCGAAGTCCTGCAACTTCAGCAGCACCTGTTCGATTTCCTGTTCAGAGACATCAATGTTATGATAGATGGCCAACTCGTCGGCAATGCTGTGCAGTGGTTTGCGCAGCAGTCCGTCCTCGTCCAGCGACCCTATGAGGTATTCCATGATGTTACGCTCTTCTTCCGTGAGGTCGAAGAGGTTCATCTGCTCTATCAGTTGGTCGTAGAACGACTGCGACTGTCCGTAGACGATGTCTTCGCGCTCCTCCTGGTTCGACATGCCCCCCTGATAGACGGGCAACTCCTCGTCGTCGCGTCCCAGTGACTGCAGTGCCTCGTCGAGTGCCGACTGGCGCTCCTCTTGTTCGTAGCTCTCTTCTGCGTTGTCTGTGCTGTCGGTATTCTCTGGTGTATTCTGATATTCCGGTTCCTCTGTTGATGGCTCCAGGGCGGGGTTGTCGTCCATCTCCGCTGTAATGCGCTCCATGAGTTGCGTGACGGGCAACTCAATCAGTTGCGCTTGCAACAGTTGCTGCTGCGTAATGCTCTGCGCCAGTTTCTGTTGCTGTGTCAGTCGTTGTTCCTGTATCTGCTCCTGTGCCATGCGTTATTTGAAGTATTCTTTCAGCTGTTCGGCATACGAGGCAAGCTGGCGCGTGTCGATATTGCCGTAGCGCTTCCATATCTGCTGACAGGGCACCAGCAACGAACTGATGATGACCTCACGACGGTTCAGGTAGGGGTCGCATTGCTGGAAGGTCTCCAGCACGTCGACAACCAAGGAGGTGGGGATGTGCATCAGACTTGCCAGTTGTCTGACCTCCGGAGTCTCTGCCACCATGGTGATGGGTGTCAGTCGGAAGTACTGGTCGAGAATCACTATCAGCATCACGGGGGTCAGTCGCTCATCCTCAGCAAGCGGACGGAAGTCACGCTCAAAGGTCTCTTCCACCTCTACCCCTTCGTAGAAGCCACCGCTACTGTTGAATCCCATCATGTTGCGTAGCAGCTGTACGGCACGTGTCAGTCGCTTGGGGTTGCGACTGTATTCCTGCCAGATACGTTCTACGCGTGGGGTCTCCAAGTTGGCAATCTCACACATCCTGGCAAAAAGCTGCTGCGGAGCAATGTGCAGTTCAATGCTCAACTCCACCATCTGACGGCTGTACATAGGCTTCACCCCTACGGGTTTCCGCAGGTATAACTGCATGAGTAGCAGCCAATAGTCGTCGTGCCATAACTGATTCTTAGCCATATCTCTTTCGGTTTAGAAGCGCTTTTGTCTGCAAATATACAACTTTTTTGTCAATAAAGCATGTCCTTTCGTTATTTTTTCGTATATTTGCACACGAATTTTTGATACGACGTATGAGAAAATGGTTACTGGCGGCTGTCCTGTCGTTGTTCATCACTACGATTGATGCACAGTCTGCCTATGTAGACATCAAGGATAATGCCCTTCTATCGGCCAGCAACTACATGGCCTATCCTGGTCCGACGCAACAGCAGTTGACGCCGGCACCTCGGGGGTACAAGCCTTTCTATATTAGCCACTACGGCCGTCATGGTTCCCGTTTTCATAGCAAGCCCAGTTTTTATAACGCCCCCTATCGTACACTCGCCAAGGCTGACAGCCTGGGTAAGTTGACAGCTACGGGAAAAGACGTGCTGCACCGCATAGCTGTCATCAGTAAGGATGCCGAAAACCATTGGGGTGACTTGACATGGTTGGGCGCCCGGCAGTGCGAGGATATCGCCCGTCGAATGTATGAGCGGTTCCCAGAGGTGTTCCAAGGTAATGCTGACGTTGATGCCCGCAGTACGGGTGTGGCCCGTTGTGTGTTGTCTATGGAGTATACCCTCTTGCAGTTGACGCGCCTGAATCCAGCGCTGAACATCCATCAGGATGCCACCCATCGCGATATGTCCTATCTCAATCTGCAGGACAAGGAACTCTTTGGCCTGCGCAAGGACAAGGACGTCCTTGATTTCTTTCATGACTTTAAGACTCGCAACAATGAAGTCGGTCATCTCATGCACACCCTCTTCAACGACAGCGTCTATGTCCGCCAGCATGTCAAGAGCTACGACCTTGGCGAACAACTGCTGATTCTCGCTGCCATCCTGCAGAACGTAGAGTTGGGCAAGACGATGACCCTTCTCGACATCTTTACCCCAGAAGAAATCTACCGTATCTGGAAGATTGGCAATGCCTGGTGGTATATCGGCTGGGGTGCCAGTCCGGCTACCGGCAGCAAGATGCCCTACCTGCAGCGTAACCTGCTGCGAAAGATTATTGAGCAGGCCGACAGCTGTATCCGGCAGCCCAAGACCAATGTTCATCTGCGCTTTGGCCATGAGACGGTCATCCTTCCCCTCATTTGTCTCCTTGACATCAATGGCTTCGGTCTGGTGACCGACGACCTGGAGCAACTGGCGGAAAAGGGCTGGCACAATTTCCGTGCCTTCCCTATGGGCAGCAACATTCAGTTTGTCTTCTATCGTAAGAGTCCTAAAGACCGCAACCCGCTTTTCAAGGTGTTGCTCAACGAGAACGAGGCTACGCTGCCGTTGCCTGCCAAGAAGGGACCCTACTATCGTTGGAGTGACTTCCGTAAGTATTACCTCAAAAAGCTCGATGCCTATGAAGAATAAGTCATTCCTCTTGTTGCTGGCATCGTGCCTCTTGTCGCTTGCAACGCTCGCCCAGTCTGCACGCTCATTCATCGAGCGCGACTATAACTTTGCGGCAGGCAACTATGCGCTCTATCCGGAGCGTGGTCTGCCACAGCTGACACCAGCGCCTCAGGGCTATACTCCTTTCTACATCAGCCACTATGGGCGCCATGGTTCGCGCTATCTGAACGACATGAAGGGCTTTATGATACCCTATAAGACGCTGCATGAGGCCGACTCGCTGGGTAAGTTGTCTGCAACAGGTAAGATGGCTCTGGAAGAGATACGCAAGTATATCGCCGACGCTGAAGGCCGTTGGGGCGACTTATCGGAGAAAGGCGAGGAACAGCAGCGACAGATTGCCCATCGCATGCTTCAGAACTTCCCTGAAGTGTTCAGCGACGGAGCCAGTGTTGATGCCCATAGCACCATCGTTACCCGCTGTGCGCTGTCGATGGGTAGTTTCATCCTGCAAATGGTCAAGGAACGTGCAGACCTGAAGGTCTCAATGTTCAATTCCTATAGCACCATGTGGTATATGAACCACCAGAACAAGTTGCGCCATACAGCTATCAACCGTCGCGGACAGGAGGCTGTAGAAAAGATGGTGATGAAGTGCTGGCATCATGATCAGAAGATGGGTAGCCTCTTCAACGATACTGCCTATGTGCGCCAGCATGTCGATCTGGTGTGGCTGGCCTACTACTTGATGAAGGCGTCGTTCACCCAACAGCATACAGAGCGCAGTGGCGAACCCAACTTGTTACAGCAGTTCTTCTCCCCCAGCGATTTCTATCTCTTCTGGAAGGTAGAAAACGCGTGGAGCTATCTCCAGTCGGGCTTTTGCATGCTGAACGATGCCAAGATGCCTTATCTGCAGTCCTACCTGTTGGGCAAGATTATCAGCGATGCTGACAGTGTCATCGCTGGCAGTCAGCATGGTGCCTCGCTGCGCTTTGGCCATGAGACAGTATTGCTGCCGCTTGTCTGTCTGATGGGTGTCAACGGCTACGACCTCAGCACCGATAATGTGGAGGAGCTGGAACAGAAGGGCTGGTGGGCCAATATGGTCTATCCCATGGCGGGCAACCTGCAGATTGTCTTCTACCGCAAGAGTGCTACTGACCGTCAGCCGCTCATCAAGGTGCTACTCAACGAAAAAGAGGCTACGTTGCCCTTGCCGAGCGACTTAGCCCCCTATTATCGGTGGAGTGACTTCCGTGACTATTACCTTCGGAAAGTTGCCGAAGGTGAATCAGCCCTTAGCAGCACTGCTACTAAACGCTAACGCATAGACGCGCATCTGCTTCACCATCGCCAACAGTCCGTTTGAGCGGGTGGGCGAGAGGTGCTCCTTCAGTCCTATCTGTTCGATGAAGTACAGGTCGGCATCCAGTATCTCCTGGGGTGTGTGACCTGACAGCACACGGATGAGCAGGGCTACGATGCCCTTCACTATCAGTGCGTCGCTCTCGGCGGTGAAGCGTATGACGCCATCTTCATAGTCGGCCTGCAGCCACACACGACTCTGGCAACCGTCAATGAGGTTGCTCTCTACCTTGTATTTCTCGTCCAGCGGCTCCTGCTCGTTGCCTAAGTCAATGAGCAGCTGGTATTTATCCATCCAGTCGTCAAAACCAGAGAACTCGTCAATAATCTCGTCTTGTATCTCGTTAATTGTCGCCATTTTTCTTAACTCTTAACTCTTAACTTTTCACTCTTAACTCTTAACTTTTCACTATCTTAAACAGCTTGTCGCTGGGCCTTACCTTCTCCGGCACCTTAATGCTGACGCGCGTGCCCTGCTGGGCAGTCTGCACAGCCTGCACGTCGTCGTGAATCTCGTCGACGGTGACATACAGCGCACCCGTTGTCGGACCCGTGATAAGCATCTTGTCGCCTACGCTGAACGTGGCGGCCTCTACGGTAAACTCGGCGACGCCTAACTTCGAGAAGTACTTGACACCCTTGCCGATGTACTGCTTCTTCTCCGTGGCATTCGAACCGTAGTTCGAGTTCCACTCGCCCAACAGCTGCCCCTGGTAGTAACCGTCCCAGAAGCCGCGGTTGAAGACCGTTGCCAGGCGCTCGTCCCACTGGTCTTTCTTCTCTTCCGTGAAGGTGCCGTCCAGCACACTCTGTATGGCCTCCTTATAGCATTGCACCACGGTGAGCACATATTCAGGTCCACGGGCGCGACCTTCTATCTTGAAGACTCGGACACCGCTCTGCATCATCTTGTCGATGAAGCGGATGGTCTTCAGGTCTTTGGGCGACATGATATACTTGTTGTCTATCTCCAGTTCCGTACCCGTCTCACGGTCGGTGACGATATAGCTGCGGCGGCATATCTGCATGCAGGCACCGCGGTTGGCTGAGCGCCCCGTGTTGTCAAGACTCATATAGCACTTGCCGCTGACTGCCATGCACAGCGCACCGTGGCAGAACATCTCGATGCGTACCAGCTCTCCTGAGGGGCCTGTGATGTGCTGCTCCTCTATCTGGCGGTAGATGTCGGCCACCTGTTCCATCTTCAGCTCACGGGCCAGCACCACCACGTCGGCAAACTGCGCATAGAACTTCAGCGCCTCGATGTTCGATATGTTCAGCTGCGTGGAGAGGTGTACCTCCATACCCACCTTGCGGCAGTAGGTCATCACGGCAATGTCGCAGGCGATGACGGCCGTAATCTTCGCCTCTACGGCAGCGTCCACTATCTGGTGCATCGTCTCGATGTCCTCACCATAGATAATGGTGTTCACCGTGAGGTACGTCTTCACGCCAGCCTCGTTGCACGTTGCGGCAATCTCGCGCAGATCGTCAATGGTGAAGTGGTTGGCCGAGTGAGAGCGCATGTTCAGTTGCTCCACGCCGAAATATACCGACCCTGCACCAGCCTTCAGTGCTGCTGCCAGCGAGTCGCGGCTGCCCACTGGAGCCATTATTTCATAGTCTGTTATCTGATTCATGCTGCAAAGGTACGATTAAGCGAGGACAATACAAAACAAAAATCATTTTTTTTGTTTTTATTGTCGAGCGTGAGTACTTTCGAGCCGCAGGCTCAAAGGTAGTGCAAACCGAGAGAAAAACCAAATAAATTTGAGTTTTTCCGAGGTGCAGCCTACTTTCGACGAAGTTCAAAGGTAGTGCAAACCGAGGACAATGCAAAACAAATTCATTTTTTTTGGTATAAAGACTGTCAGACTGACAAAACGCCCTGAGCATCGGCGTTTGCAGTCATTTTGAAGACTGTCAAGACTGACAACAGACTGACAAGCCTCACCCCAGCCCTCTCCTAAAGGCGAGGGGGTAGAGCGGAGAAAGAGCTATAGCACGCCGTAAATGGCTTATAAGCAATAAATTCTCTAGAGAATTTGCCGCATATCAGCTCTCTATGCCAGAAATTCTCTAGAGAATTTTATCCTAATACAGCTAATAATTTCCATCCTTCATCTATCTTACATCATGCATCATACATCATACATCTTACATCCTACATCTTACATCCTACATCTTACATCCTACATTTTACATCTCCCTTCTCTTGTCAGTCTCTTGTCAGTCTTGACAGTCTCTGAACAGACCGCAATTCCTTTATACATCGGCGTTTTGTCAGTCTGACAGTCTCTAACTCAAAAATTCCAGGTTTGTTGCAATTTTACTGGAACACTCCTGCTAACCATACAAGAATTTTAATGATTTATAATAAATCGTGAAACAGGGACTGGGGCCTGTTTCAAAAGATTTCTGTCTTTTTTTGCTAGATTAGAAAAATTATTGTATCTTTGCAGCGTCTATGCTGCGATTGTGTGCTTATGCATGGCGAAATATTTTTAACAAAAACCTAAACAATGATGAGAAATCAATTAGTTTCAATCCTCGCTTTACTATTGGTAACAGTAGGCGTGCAGACGGCGAAAGCCGATCAAGTGCCAGACGATATGGCGTGGCAGCTTGTGGATAGTTATAGCCCAACCACCTGGGACGGCTTCAGCCTGTGGGACGGCCATTCGATGATGGATTACCAGACTGACGAAGGAGGTTGGGTTCATATTACGAACGCTGCGCAGTTGGCAAAATATGCCTATGACTTATTCCTGGATGCCAATGTGGGTAACAAGAGCATTTATTTGGAATGCGATATCGATTTAGGTGACCATACCTTCTCGATTGCGCGAGCCAGTGGCAACTCTTTTGGAAAAGGCAAAACAAATGAGGGCGGTTATTACCAAGCTAATCATTGGCGTATCGTTTTCGACGGGCGCGGTCACATTATTCGCAATGGTCAAGCGGTTGCGCATGATACTTATGCTGGATTGTTCGGTGAAATATGCTATGCGGTTGTCAAGGACCTCATCGTGGACAATTATACGGTGAATGTTGGTAATAGCCCTACTGGCTGTGGCGTCATTTGTGGCTTTGCGAACAAAGCTATTCAGATTACTGAAAATGATCAGCATACAGAACTGATAAGAAATGATGTATACTGCGAAATCAATAATTGTCGCGTGATGAACTGCAGTGTGAATGGCGACATTAAAAATGCCGGCGGCATGGTGGGTGAAGGATTTTGCAGTTTTAATGGTAATTCCGTCATCAACTGCACCATTAATACCACCCAAGACAATGCCGGCGGTATTGCGGGAGCACTTCATACTTATGAATTGCACGAGATAGTAGCCGAACAAAACCGTGTCATCTATTGCACCATCAGTGGCGAGGACGACTTTGCCGGTGGTCTAGTGGGCTATGGTGAAGGCAACTTTTCATTCGAAAGCAACTATGTGTTGGGTTCGTCTGTTCAAATTACAGATGGCGATGGAGTGGGTGGTCTTGTCGGAAGACTGGATAATATAACTGTAGCCCTTCCGTGGTTCCACAGGACCTATAAGCTGATTAATAACTGGATAGATGCCAAAGTGACAGGCAATAACAGTGCTTATAAGGGTGCTGTCATAGGCAGTTTTAATGAAGAAATTCAGGATTTTCAGAAAAACTACTGGAACGGAGACAAATGTAACCTTTCCCCCGTTGGCGATCCTGTTGTTAATGACCTAAAAGCTTTCAGCAGCAAGACTACCGCCCAATTGTGTGATCTACAACTAGAAGGATTCACCAAGTGGGATCATGTGCTTCCCTGCTTGCCAGACAACACCTCTGGTGACATCGTTGTCACCACAGCCGCGCAGTTGCGCGAGATATCCGACCGTGTGAAGAAAGGTTACACCTACGAGGGGCGCACCATCCGTCTGGCTGCCGACATCGACGTCAGCAATGGCAATATCAACTGGGAACCCATCGGGTGTGCCAGTGCCGACAACTCGCAGATCCATCCGTTTATGGGGCGCTTCGATGGTCAGGGCCATACCATCAGCGGTCTGAAAACCACGGGAACCTCCTACGACTATCGTGGCCTCTTCGGCTTGGTCATCAATGCGCATATCTCTAATGTGCAAATTGCCGGGCCTAACATCAGTACCAACGGAAAATATGTCGGTGCTGCAGTGGGCTGGGTATATGGCGGCTCCTGCTATGTGGGACAGGTCATGGTGAACAATGCCACGATTACAGCCAGAAGCAGTGCTGGCGGTGTGATGGGTCGTTCGAGCAACGATGCCTATAGCACGATAGAGGATTGTCAGGTATCAGGCACAGTGAGAGCCAGTCAGGACGATAACGACACGGGTGCTGATGGCTGGTCGGGCGGAATAGTGGGTAACATGCACTATGGCCAGATCACGGACTGCGGCTCGACAGCCGAAATCCATGGCAAGAAAACGGGTTTGGTGGGTGGCTGCGAGCGTGCCATAGCTATTACCCGCTGCTACGCTGTATCCTATAATAACACAAATTTGGTCAGCGTGGGCATGAATAAAGCCACCATCACCGACTGTCCTTCAGCGGTTTCTACCGGCGAGGGCATGAAGAGCACGCTGGGCGATAGTAAGTGGTATTACTTCAGCAATGGCGACCTTCACCCCATACCTTCGGCACTTGCTATCTATGTGGATGATACGGGCATTGTCGTTCAAAACGGTGTGGTGTATCAACCCGAATATAGTGGGAATGACATTACTAATTATCTTGTCATAGGCTATCAAGGTTCGGGAGGAAACGTTGTTGTTGCTGACGAGATAAACAATCATCCTGTGGATTGGGTTCTCTCAAAGGCATTTAAGGGCAATGAGACCATCACTTCCATCACCATTGGCAACAATGTGAAGGTCGTTAGGTTCGCCGATATTCCCAATCTTCAGAGCATTACGCTGGGTGCAAAGGTAGGAGAATCAAGTAATCCTAGTTCGTATAACTACGAGCGTGATTTGATACGCAACTGTCCTAAGCTCACCACCATCAGTGTGAATGAAAACAATACGCACTTGGTAGTTGTTGACGGCTTGCTCTACCATAAATGGAGATCGGTAGCAGACGGAAATATTTATGCATGGGAACTGTTGCGCTGTCCTGTTGACAAGGCAGGCGAGTTGACGTTGCCATCTACGATTACTAAATCGAATGAGACTTTGAACATGGACGTCGTGAGTGTGCTGGCCTTTGAGGATTGCAACCTGCTGACGGGTATCATCATGCCCGAAACGCTGATGGAGGGCGAATATAATGCATCGCCATTCAAGAACAATACCGCCCTGCAGTATCTCGACATGCGAACCTGCCCTTGGAGAGAAAACAAAGGGGGGTTCCAGTGGTACACTAATCGTAGTGAGGATGCGTCTGGTTTCTTTGCCCGTTTACCAGAGAGCACGCTCATCTATCTGCCTGCTGGTGACCAAGTTCAGCAGGGATATGAGCACAACGTGATTATTGGCAGTCAGGCACAGGGCGAGCAGCCCGTCACGCTGACTGACGGTGAGGACTTCTGTCCCAAGACGGACTTCACGGCACCCCATGGTGTCACTAACAGTCGTGTACTCATGCCCTACGCAGAGCAAGTCGACGAAAGTATTGTAACCACTCCTCGTGGCTATACCGTCTGTCTGCCATACGCCCTGACGCTCTCAGGCGATGGTGTGAAGGTCTATGCACCTTCAACCTCTTCGGTCGTAGCAGGAGTCACCACCATCACCTTCCAGGAAGTAGAGGGTGGCACGATGGTGGCTAACAACCCCTACTATGTAGTAGTCAGAAAAGGCATAGACCTGTCAACGAGCGCAAGTGTCTCCTTTACTGCAGGTCAGACGGGTGGCACGAACAGCGGGGGCGTCAGTGACTTTGTCTTCAAGGGTACGCTGGTCAAGATTGACAACGAACATCTCTACGATGCCCAAAAACCAGCTTACATCCTACAGAGCGACGGCAAGTGGCATAAGGTACCACAGAATCAGCCGTTGGCATACGTAGGTCCCTATCGCGCCTACTTCCAAGCCGCCTCACCGTCGGCTGCCCGTAGCCTCAACATGGTTATCGACGATGAAGGCACTACCGGCTTGCAGCAGATACATACCATTGATGCTGATGGCACAGAACGTTACTATGACTTGAATGGTCGCCAGATAGCTAACGGCCAAAAGCCAACTGCTAAGGGCTTATATATAGTGAATGGAAAGAAGTACATAAATAGATAGGAGGACATATTGATGAAGAAATTATATATAAAACCCGAAGTGAATGTGGTTAAACTTAGACAACAGGCCTATTTGCTGAGTAGTAGCCCTGTGATAGATGAGTTTGATGACAATGAGCCCGAAGGGGGCTGGGATTTTGGTGGCGCTGAATAGGTTGCCTCAGCAACAACACCAAAGGGCACAAAGGGGTCTGACCCCTTTGTGCCCTTTGTCTTTTCCGCAGTTCCTCTCGCTCGGGAATAAAAAGAAAAACGAGCTTTTCTTTTGTATTTCGCTCGCTTATAAGAGAGGCTTGGATATAGATTCCATTAAGCATGCAATAAAGATTCTCTCTAGCTGAGATAGGAAACAGATAGTAATAGGGGTCGTGTCAAAAGTAACAGACACGACCCCTATATAGTAACTATAAACAAAGTTTAATCGTTGTTTTTGCAATGGTTTTACAATATTTTTAGCTTTTATCTTTGCATTTGCGATTTTTATTTATATCTTTGCAACCGAAATACATAAGACATTGATAACATGTGGACAGAACTTAGTGATACAGCCATATTGAACAAGCTTGGAACGAGGCTGAAAGCCTATCGCATAGCAAGAGGGATGAAACAGCAGGAACTGGCCATGGAGTCGGGCGTTGGCGTTAGCACCATCGCTAAGATTGAAAGCGGACAGTCCGTTTCGTTCTCATTGCTAATAAGCGTCATGAGAACGCTTGGATTACTTGAAAACTTAGATTTGCTTGTGCCAGAGCAGAAGCCATCGCCAATGGAACTGTTGAAGATGCAGGGCAAGCAGGTAAAACGCGTAAGAACAAAGAAGGATTAAACAATGGAAGAGATACCAGTAATACAGATATACCTGTGGGGCAACCTTGTGGGAGCCATGTCATGGGATGATGAAAGAGGCTATGCAGACTTTCAGTTTGATGACCGCTTCCGCAGGTCTGGCTTGGACATCGCCCCACTAATGATGCCGTTGGCAAGAACCAGAGGCGTAGTCTCGTTCCCCACAAATGCTAGAACGAAGTGTTTCAGCGGTCTTCCTGGCTTAATCGCCGATGCCCTGCCCGATAAGTTTGGTAGCCAACTCATTACGGAATGGTTCGCCCAGCAAGGCAAGACAGAGAGTATGATTACTCCGCTCGATCGTCTGTGCTACGTCGGCAAACGGGCAATGGGAGCCTTGGAGTTTGTGCCTGCTGCCAATGTGGAGGGCGTCAACGAATCGACTGAAATTTACATTCGGGAACTGATGGCTTTGTCTGAGTCCATCTTCAAGGAACGGAGCAGGTTTCAGGAACTGATTCGGCAGAACGACAAATCGATTCTCGACATCCTTAAAGTCGGAACATCTGCTGGCGGTGCAAAGCCAAAGGCGATTATTGCCTTCAAAGAAGAAACAGGAGAAGTGCGTTCGGGCCAGGTTCCTGCACCAGAAGGATTTTCATATTGGCTGTTGAAGTTCGACGGAGGCACTTATAGCGAGCATAATGAGATAACCGATAATCCGCAAGGCCCATGTCGGAGTGTCGACTATTGCCGGAAGGGGACTGCAACCACTTCATGACCCGTCGTTTTGACAGAACACCGTCAGGAGAGAAAATTCACATGCAGACAGCGGCTGGTATTGCTCATCTGGACAGAGACGTGCGCCATTCATACGAAGAGCTTTTTGGCGTTTTGCGCCGACTGTGGTTGAACTATAAGGATTTCGAGCAGCTGTATCGCCGAATGGTGTTCAATGTTATCGCACGCAACCACGATGACCACACCAAGAACTTCTCCTTCCTGATGGATAAGACTGGAAAGTGGTCATTTGCCCCAGCTTATGACTTATGCTACTCGTACAACCCTGCCGGGCGATGGACGAGCCGTCACCAGCTTTCACTCAACAGTAAGACCGACGACTTCACTCGGGAGGACTTGTTGGCTGTGGCACAAAATATCGGCATACGTGATGCCAACCACATCATTGAGGAGGTTCGTTCATCTGTTGCTTCTTGGCCTGATACAGCTAAAGACTGCGGTGTAAGACCGGAGCATATAGAGTCTATCAGCAAGACTCTCCTGCTGAGAATATGATAATGGTATTGCCGTCCCCCAAAAAATAGAATAAATTCTTTTGTTTTTTTTCTTAGTTTGTACTACCTTTGCACCCATGAAAAGAATACTACTAATCATAGGCGTCTTGATGATGACGCTGACGGCTACTGCCCAGTACGACTTCCTGACGGCCCACCGCGGGGTTATCCAGGGAGGCTATGACTTCTGGGTATATACCCCTGAGGACTATTATTTCTCGCAGGAGCGGACACCTGTCGTCATCTTCCTGCATGGCGCCAGTCTCTGCGGTCGCGACATCAACCGTTCGCGGCGCTATGGTCCGCTGAATGCCATAGCCCGTGGACGAGAGATTCCTGCCTTGGTCATCGTACCCCAGAATCCTGGTGGGGCGTGGAACCCGAAGAAGATATTGGACGTCTTGGACTGGACACGTCAGAACTATCCGTGCGACTCCACCCGCGTCTATGTCTTGGGTATGTCGTTGGGTGGCTATGGAACCATGGACTTTGCCGGCACCTATCCCGAGCGTGTCGCTGCTGCGATGGCATTGTGTGGCGGTTGCAGTCTGAAGGATGTGCAGCCCTTGGGACAACTGCCCCTCTGGATTATTCACGGCACTGCCGACCGTGCGGTACCTGTCAGCAAGTCTAAGCAGGTGGTCAGTGCGTTAGAGGCTGCCGGCAACGACAAACGGCTGCGCTACGACTGGTGGCGTGGTGCCAATCATGGTGCTCCTGCCCGCATCTTCTATAGCAAGAAAACCTACGAGTGGCTGTTCTCACACAGTCTGTCAGACAAAGGGCGCCCTGTTCGTCGTGACATCACCATCACCCAGGGTGAACTGAAGGGTGTCTATCGTGACATGCCTCGCAACATTCCCAAGCCTGAAGAGATTGAGTGGGACAAGGAAGAATAAAAAATGAGAAACGTACTTTTCTTATTGTTGGTTGCCATTCTGGCAGCTTGTCAGCAGACACCGCAACATACATTTACCAACGAACTGCTGTTGCCCATGACGCCCGTGAAGGATCAGGGCAAGAGTGAACTCTGTTGGGCCTATGCCATGCTGGCGACCATTGAGACGGAACACTTGGTGCGTGGCGACTCTGTCAACCTCTCTCCTCAGTATCTGGGGCGCATGCTGAAGCGTAAGAACCAGCGCGCCATGTGTCAGACGGCCCTCAACCTGTTGCAGCGTTATGGTGTCGTGGGTTTCGACGTGATGCCCGACGATGCTACTGACGACTTGCCAACACCCAAGAACGTCTTTCTGTTGGGCGCTAAGTACACACCGTTGGAGTTTGCCCACAGCGTCTGCGCCCCTGACGAATACGTCTCGTTGACCAGCTTCCCAGACTCACCTTATTATCAAAAAATTGATGTACCCATTCCAGACAACTGGGAGCACAACCGCCTGCTGAATGTGCCTCTTGACACACTACGCAGACATGTCTATCAGGCCCTGAAGCGTCGCCATCCTGTCTGTTTTGAGAGCCGTGGCCACGCAATGGCTATCGTGGGTATGGCTCGCGACGAGAATCGCCATGCCTACTACATCCTCAAGAACTCATGGGGCACTGACCAGCCTCATGGCGGTCTGGTCTATATGCCCGTCCGTAGACTCTGGCACGATGCCGTTGCCATTTACATGACGCGCGATGCCTACGAGGGTAGGTAGTATTTGATGAATAGGGCTATCAGTAGGCTGCACCTTGGAATTAAAAATAAATTCCAATTCTTTTTGCATTTCGCTCACTTATTTGTACCTTTGCAAACATATTATAGAAATCTAAGATTATGATACAATCAATGACCGGCTACGGCAAGACTGTCGTGGCCTTTGAGGGAAAGAAAATCAATGTGGAAATCAAGTCGCTCAACTCTAAGCAGCTTGACCTGTCGACACGTATTGCTCCGCTCTACAGAGAGAAGGAGATGGAGATTCGTCAGCTCATTGCCGAGCGTGTCATCAGAGGTAAGGTAGAGTTTAACATCTGGATAGAAAAGGATGCTGTCGCTGAGGCCGCACAGGTCAACAAGGCGCTGATGGAGAACTACTTTCAGCAGTTGACAGGCTTTGCCCAGGAACACCAGCTGTCGGACATCGACTGGATGTCGCTGCTGGTGCGCATGCCCGACGTGCTGACAAAGACGGAGGTAGAGCTGCTCAGTGACGAGGAGTGGCAGGCCGTGAAGGGTGGTGTACAGGAGGCTGTGCAGCATCTGGTGGACTTCCGTACGCAGGAGGGCGCCGCCCTGGAGAAGAAGTTTGGCGAGAAGATTGATAACATCGAACAGCTGCTGGCATCGATAGAACCCTACGAGAAGTCGCGTGTGGAGAAGATCCGTCAGCGCATCATCGATGGCCTGAAGCAGATTCCTGGCGCTGAGTACGACAAGAACCGCCTGGAACAGGAGCTCATCTACTATATCGAGAAGCTGGACATCAGCGAGGAGAAGCAGCGTCTGACCAACCATCTGAAGTACTTCCGTGAGACCATGGCCGATGCCGCTGGTCAAGGCAAGAAGCTCGGCTTCATTGCTCAGGAGATGGGGCGCGAAATCAATACCACCGGCTCGAAGTCTAACCAGGCCGAGATGCAGAACATCGTGGTGAAGATGAAGGACGAGTTGGAGCAGATTAAGGAGCAGGTACTTAACGCCCTTTAGGGCGTTGGCAGTTGGCTTTTAGCTATTGGCAGTTGGCTATTTTGAGAAATGAGAAATTTTAGAGAATATAATGTCTATCAACAATCGATGCAATTGTGCATAGATGTTTATAAGGCATGTAAATTATTTCCTTCGGACGAAAGATTTGCATTAGCGAATCAGTTGGAGAGAGCTGCAGTTTCTATTTCGTCTAATATTTCTGAGGGATCTTCAAGAGGTTCTGATACAGATTTTGCACATTTCTTAGAGATTTCTCTGGGTTCAGTTTTTGAGGTGGAAACACAACTAACGATAGCGTTAAAACTGCAATATATTGACATTGATACATATAATTCTTTGATAGCCCAAATTGATGTTATTGAAAAAGGGCTTGGAAAATTTATAGGAATCTTAAGAAAATAGAATATATGAGAGGACACTTAATTATATTTAGTGCACCATCAGGTAGCGGAAAGAGCACCATTGTGCAGTGGCTGATGAAGGAACATCCGGAACTTAACCTGTGTTTTTCCATATCATGCACCAGTCGTCCACCGCGAGGCACAGAAAAAGATGGTATTGAGTATTTCTTTTTGTCTCCGGAAGAATTTAAGGCCAAGATAGAACAAAATGCTTTCTTAGAATACGAGGAGGTGTACGAAAATCGCTTTTATGGAACTTTAAAAGAACAAGTCGAACGGCAATTGAATGCTGGTCAAAACGTGGTATTCGATGTGGATGTGAAGGGCGGCATTAATATCAAAAAGTTTTATGGCGATGATGCACTGAGCGTTTTTATTCAGCCCCCATCAATAGAAGAACTTCGTAAACGATTAGAAGGAAGAGCAACTGATAGTAAAGATGCAATAGAGACAAGATTAGCTAAAGCTGAATATGAATTATCTTTTTCTGGTAAATTTGACAGAATAGTTATAAACGATAACCTGTCCCAAGCGGAAGCAGAGACTTATTCTTTGATTAAGGATTTTATCGATGCAGATAAATAAAAAGCCAAAAGCTAATAGCCAAAAGCTAATAGCTATATTCGGCGGTTCGTTCAACCCCATACACATAGGACATGTGGCGCTGGCAAAGGCGGCACTGGAGGCGTGCGGGTTGGACGAGGTGTGGCTGATGGTGAGTCCACAGAATCCGCTGAAGAGGAATATGGCGCTGCTGGACGACCAGTTGCGACTGGAGATGGCGCAGAAGGCACTGGAGGGTGTTGAGGGCGTGAAGGCCTCGGACTACGAGATGCACCTGCCCAAGCCCAGCTATACGTGGCACACGCTGCAGGCGTTGGCGAAGGACTACCCCGACTGCCGCTTCACGCTGCTGATTGGCGGCGACAACTGGGCGCACTTCCAGCAGTGGTACCACTGGGAGGACATCCAGCGCATGTGCGACATCGCCGTCTATCCGCGCGAGGGCTTCGCCGGCACCTTTGATGCACCGCTCGTCAACGTGTCGAGTACAGAGATACGTGAGAAGGTCAAACAGGGACAAAGCATCCAGGGACTGGTGCCTGACAGCATCGTCCCGTTGGTAGAACAATATTACAAAAAATAGCTATGCAAGCAATCATACTGGCGGCAGGAATGGGTCGCCGACTGGGCGAGAAGACACGCGACAATACGAAGTGTATGGTCGAGGTAAACGGAGTCAGACTGATAGACCGTCTCTTGAGACAGCTGTCGGTGCTGGATCTGCAGCGTGTCATCATCGTGGTAGGCTATAAGGGTAAGGAACTGCGCGAATATATCACCTCGCAGTATGGCCCACAGCTAACGGCTCACTGCCAACTGCAGTTTGCCGAGAACCCCGTCTACGACAAGACCAACAACATCTATTCGCTGTCCATCGTGAAGGACCAGCTGCAGCAGGACGACACGCTGCTCATTGAGAGCGACCTGATATTCAGCGACCGCTTCTTCCCCATGATTGTAGAGAACAGCTATCCCAACCTGGCACTCGTCGCCAAGTACGAGTCATGGATGGACGGCACGATGGTGCGTCTGGACGAAGACCGCCACATCGTCAACTTCGTGTCGAAGGAGGCCTTCGACTACAACGAAGTGGACTCTTACTACAAGACCGTCAACATCTATAAGTTCAGCAAGGAGTTCCTGCAGAACAAGTATGTGCCCTTCCTTGATGCCTATACCAGGGCGGTGGGTAACAACGAGTATTACGAGAACGTGCTGCGCATCATCTCCATGCTCAACGACCACGACCTGAAGGCGCTGCCCGTGGGCCAGGAGAAATGGTATGAGATAGACGACAAACAAGACCTGGACATCGCTGAGGCTATTTTTGCCGAAGACAAGGATGTCATCCGCAAATACTATGGTCGCTATGGTGGTTTCTGGCGCTTCCCGCAGATGCTCGACTACTGCTATCTGGTGAATCCCTACTTCCCCTCCAAGCGTATGAAGGACGAGTTGCGCAGCAACTTCGACACGCTGTTGACGGAATATCCCTCGGGCATGAAGGTCAACACGCTGATAGCCAGCAAGTGCTTTGGCGTCAGTGAACAGTATGTCGTGCCAGGCAATGGCGCGGCAGAACTCATCAAGGTGCTGATGGAACAGCCAACAGCTAAGGTTGGTTTCATCCGTCCCACCTTCGAGGAATATCCTAACCGCTACGACAAGGAACAACAGATAGTCTTTGTGCCTCAGAACGAGGACTACCGCTATACGGCAGACGACCTGATGACATTCTTTGCGGATAAGAACATCCGCCAACTGATGCTCATCAATCCCGACAACCCTACGGGCAACTTCATTCCCAAGGCTGACGTGCTGCGACTAGCACAGTGGTGTGAGGACAGGAATATCCGTCTGGTGGTCGATGAGAGTTTTGTGGACTTCAGCGTTGACTATGCCACCAACTCACTGCTGTCTGACAGCATCCTGGAGAGCTATCCCCACATGGCGGTGATGAAGAGCATCTCGAAGAGCTATGGTGTGCCGGGTCTGCGCCTAGGCATCCTCGCCTCTGCCGATACGGCACTCATCGCACACATCAAGAAAGAGGTGTCGATATGGAACCTCAACTCGTTTGCAGAGTTCTTCATGCAGATATACAACAAGCACGAGAAGGACTACCAGAAGGCTTGTGCCAAGTTTGTTGCCGAGCGTGCTGACTTCGAACAGCAGTTGCGCACAATTCCCTATCTGCGAGTGATGCCTACCCAGGCGAACTACTTCCTCTGCGAGGTGTTGCCATCCTATAGCGCTACGGAGATTGTCATCTACATGTTGCGCCAGCACAACATCCTGACGCGCGACTGCAGTCGTAAGCCCGGCCTCGACCCCGAGAAACAATATATGCGCATTGCCGTCCGCAACCATGAGGACAACAGTCGTCTGATAGCAGGACTCAAGGCGCTAACCGCTAATCGCTAATCGCTATGAAAAAAGTATGTATCTGTGGAGGTGGCAATCTGGGCCATGTGGTAACGGGGTTCCTCGCTGCCCATGGAGACTGTGAGGTGTCGCTGCTGACGCGTCATCCTGAGCGCTGGCAACAGTCGTTGGCGATTACGACGCCAGAGGGTAGCGTGCTGCAAGGCACCATCCAGCAGATTACGTCAGACCCTGCCGAGGTCGTTCCTCAGGCAGACATCGTCCTGCTCTGCTTGCCGGGGTTCTCCATTCGTGAGGTGCTGCAGCAGATAGCCCCTGTACTCACGCTGGGAACGGCAGTGGGCAGCATCGTCAGCAGTACGGGATTCTTCTTCGAAGCCTTCAAGATACTGTCGCCACAGACACCCTTGTTTGGTTTTCAGCGGGTACCCTTCATCTCACGACTGAAGGAGTACGGTCGTTCGGCAGACCTGTTGGGATATAAGCCCAACCTCAGCATCGCCATCGAACAGTCGGTCGACAAAGAGCCGTTGCGTGCCACCATTGAACATCTTTTCAAAGTGCCCGTCCAACTGTTAGGCAGCTATTACGAGGTCAGTCTGACCAACAGCAATCCGTTGCTGCACCCGGCACGTCTGTATAGTCTCTGGAAAGACTGGCACGAGGGGGTAGTCTATCCGGAGGAGAGCCTGTTCTATGAGCAGTGGACCGTTGAGGCTTCCAACAACCTGATGAAGATGGACGAGGAGTTCAACGCGCTGCTCAATGTGCTACCTGTCACCAAAGGCAGCATCCCCACCATCCTGGATTATTATGAGAGCACTGATGCCGCGTCGCTGACCGCCAAGCTGCGCTCCATACAGGCCTTCAAGGGTATTAAGTCGCCCATGAAGCGTGTGGAGGGTGGCTTCGTGCCCGACTTTGAGAGCCGCTACTTTACGGAAGACTTCCCCTATGGTTTGCAGATAGTGCAACGGCTGGCTCATCAGCATGGTGTCAAGACACCCATGATTGACGAGATACTACGTTGGGGAATGACGCAGCTGGCTCATCAGAAGTTTAACCCTGATGGCTCTATGCTGCGTCGTCAACAGCTGCGCATGCTCGACATCCTGCTGGAGGTTGACAAGATATGTAAGAAGCACGACATCAAGTATTGGCTGAGCAGTGGCACGCTGATAGGAGCCCTGCGCCATAACGGTTTCATTCCCTGGGATGACGACCTCGACATCGAGATGATGCGCTCAGACTATCTGCGACTGATGGATGTGCTACCTAAGGAACTGCCTGACTGGCTGGCGCTGCAGAACGACAAGACCGACCCAAACTACTTCTACTGCTATGCCAAGGTGCGCGACCGTCGCTCGAAGATGCTGGAGCAGAATGCCTACGACCGTATGTGGAAGGAGCAGGGCATCTATATCGACATTTTCCCCATGGAAAAGCACCCCATCGGGTTGCACAAGCTGACGGAGAAGACCATCGGACACATGTATAAGGTGTGGCGCACTAGTACGGACGATGCTAAAGCCATCAAGCAGGTAAGGCGCATCTTCCGGCTGAACAACAGCGTGCTGTACCCCTGCTTCCGTGCTCTCTTACATCTTACCTCTTACATCATACCTCAAAAGACCATCACCAGCGGCATGGGCATCCCGTTCCATAACCCCCGCTATGCTGACGAGATATTCCCACTGACCACGCACAACTTTGAAGGACATCCGTTGCCCGTACCAGGCAATGCCGATGCCCATCTGCGTCATATCTACGGCGACTATATGCAGTTGCCAGACTTAAACAAGTTGGCGCCCCATGTTGGCGCACTTGAATTCTACGACTAACACCATCGCCCTATGAAACATCCAGCAGAAGTAGACGTAGCAGTACTCATCCTGTTCTTTACGCGCCCCGAGCCGTTGAAGAAGGTGTTTGACGCCATCCGTCAGGCACGCCCCTCGAAGCTGTACCTCTATCAAGACGGTCCGCGAGGACCACAGGACATGGCAGGCATCGAGGCTTGTCGGCAGGTGGTGTGCGACGACGCGATAGACTGGGAGTGTGACGTGCAGCGCAACTACCAGACGGTGAATGCTGGCTGTGACCCATCGAACTTCAATGCCCAGAAGTGGGCGTTCTCGCTCAGCGACAAGTGTGTCGTCTTTGAGGACGACAGCATACCCAGCGTGTCGTTCATCCGCTTCTGTAAGGAGATGCTCGACCGCTATGAGCACGACGAGCGCATCGTGATGATTGAGGGTTTCAATACCGACGAGGTGTCGCCCGACGTGCCCGACGACTACTTCTTCACCACCGTGTTCTCTATCTGGGGCTGGGCATCGTGGCGACGTGTCATCGACCAGTGGGACGAGCACTATACGTTCCTCGACGACAAGTATAACATGCACCAGTTGGAGACGTTGACCAAGGAACGTGGCTATCGCACCACGATGCTACGCATGACCTACGATCACCGTGCACTGGGTAAGGCATACTACGAGAGCATCTTCTGGCCCTGTATGATGTTCAACCACGGACTGGCCATCATACCCGCCAGGAATATGATTAACAACCTGGGGAATGCGGCGGGGGGCGACTCTACCCACTATGCCGGAACGCTGCGTACCCTGCCGAAGGCATTGCGCCGTATGTTTACCATGCAGCGCTACGAGGTGCAGTTTCCTCTGAAGCATCCACGGTATGTCATTGAGAACGTGGACTACCTGCACCACTTCTACCGTATCAATGCCTATGGCCATCCGTGGCGTAAGATAGGCTATTCGTTGGAGGAGCTGTGGCTGAACATGCGCTATGGCAATTTCTCGTTCATTGGCAAAGCCATCAGGAACCGCTTTGTCAAGTTGTTAGGAAAAAAGAAATACAAATAAGCAGAGCACATGGACTATAACCCTGTTTCCCCCGTCAAGAAACCGCGACTGGAATGGCTCGATGCCATGCGCGGATTCACCATGATACTCGTCGTGGCCAACCATGTGGGTGCTATGGCGTTTGAGATACCTCATGGCGTGTCGACATCATTGCAGTTCCTGGTGCTGTTCCGCATGCCGCTGTTCTTCTTTGTCAGCGGTTTTCTGGCTTACAAAGCCTCGCAGGTGTGGAACCTGGCGACCTTCGGTCAGTTGGTGGGAAAGAAACTCAGGGTACAGATTATCCCTACCGTCGTCTTCTTCCTGCTGGCAGCCATGCTGTTGACAAAAGACCTGTGGGCCACGATTCCCGACTGGCTGCAACGGCCTACGAAGGGGGGCTACTGGTTTACCATCGTACTGCTGTACATGTTCCTGGTATACTACGTGTTTGCCTATCTGGAGAGCAAGCTGCGCGTCCGTTCGTGGATACCCATCACGCTACTCTTCCTGGTGTCGCTGGCGTTCTATGAGTCGTGCTACCTGCCCCAATACTTCACATGGGCTTTCGGCTGGCGCGGTCGCCCTAACGAGTTCATGAACTACAGCAGTCTGACGCTCTTGTTCCAGTATTTCCCGTTCTTCCTCTATGGCAACATCGTACACCGCTACTGGGAACAGGCACAGAAGGTGATGGACTCGCGGTGGTTCTATCCCGTCATCGTGGTGGTCGTCATCTTTGCAGCTATGGACACGCTGAAGTGGCACACGCTGCGCATGGCGTGGGCTATCCTGCCATTGACGCTGGCACGCTTCATCCTGTTGACGATGGTGGTGATGTATTTCCGCCACTATCAGGAGTACTTCACTAAATTCAGTGTGATGGGCGCCTCGTTGCAGTATATCGGGCGACGTACGCTGGATATCTACTTGATACACTACCTCTTCCTGCCCGACTTGCCCACCATTGGGGCATTCTTCGACAAGTACCGCCACAACTTTGTACTCGACACGCTGACGACGGTCATCACGGCACTGCTGGTGATAGCCTTCTGCATCATTGCCAGCAACATTCTGCGTGTCAGTCCGTTCTTTAGAAAGTGGCTGTTTGGGCGTTCATAATCTCCAAGGGTACGCCACCAATGCTGGCGGCCATGGGAGAGAAGGAAGAGCCAGCAGAACCGTAGATTTTCTGTGTGGAGGCCAGCGTCCACAGGTCGACGACACCACCGCGTATGCCGCTGATGCTGTCGCGACAGGCATCCTCCTTGGGCGTGATGATGCGTGAATCAAAGGCAGCGATAAACTCCTTCTTGACGTCAGCAGAGTCGGTAGCTAAGAAGACCTTGGTGTCGGCGTGCTGGTCAATCTCTTCGCGTACCTTATTTATAAATAATGTTGTCGGACTCTTGGCAATCGACTCGGCATTGTCGGTGCGACGGATGTGCAAGCCGATGGTGTGGTTGCCAAACTGGCTGCGGTAGCCGTCGACGACATTCATCACCTCCTTGACGGGATGGAACAGCCGGGAATATAGTTCGTCAGGAAAGGAACCAAAGACCTGATAGCAACTCATATAGCAACGTTTGCCGCGTGCCCACTGTTCGAAGTCGAACGATTGCTTCTTGAGGGGTGTCACGTCCTGTTCCTTGATATGTCGCTGGAAGAGGATGCGCTGGGGCAGTGCGGGCAGGAAGAAATTCTTCTTGCGGGCACGGTCGTAGAGGATGTAATCCAGCATGGTTGCCTCGCGGACAGCTACCAACGGTGTCTCTTCGAAGATGCTGCGGAAGGGGGCATGCAGCGCCCAGTCCTGAAACCACACCACCTGTAGCATGCTGTCTACCTTCTGGCAGAGCTCGTAGGCAGATGCCACGGCTCGCATCCTGTTGGCCAATCCTCCTGAGGGTACAAAGAGTAACGATCCGTTCATCAAATATTTGTTGGAAAGAAATTACCGGAAATTTTTCAGAAATTATTTTTTACGCAAGAAGGCTATGCACTCCTCGAGTATCTTGACTCGAAGCAGTCGCATAACGACGTAGTACAGCACCACTGCCATCACGATACGCATGGCTAGGAGCAAAGCTAACTGCCAACAGCCATCTGCCAACAGCCATCTGCCAACAGCCAAACTCCCCCACCATGTGGCAGCCATCACACCAAAGGCTATCACGGCAAAGGGCATGATGTCAAACAACAGAGCCCACAGCGTGTAGCCCGTCAGTCGGCTGACGAAGAAGTGCCACACCAGCGTCCATAGCACGTAGATGATGACGTAGGCAATGACCATGGTGCGGATGCCGTAGGGATAGAGCACCTGCATGGTGGCGATGAGTGTGACGCAGAGGGCCAGTGTCACCCAGAAATACGTACCGCTCTTGCCCTTGCTGATGAGCATATTGGTGAGCACGCTGCTGATGGGTATGAAGGCACCACTGATGCAGAGCAGCTGCAGCAGACGGGCAGATACTAACCACTTCTCACCGATGGTCAGCACGATGAACTCCTGGGCTACCATGCCGAAACCAAACAGCAGGGGGAAGGCGAGGAAGGCGGTGAAGCGCATCAGCTTGCGGAGAATGCGCAACTGTCGTTCCTGTTCGTCGGCGACATTGGTGAAGACGGGTTGTGCCACCTGTGCCAGTGTACCCTGCAGCAGGTAGAACACCTTGCTGTTCCACTGGTAGGCCTGGTTGTAGTTGCCCACCTCGTGTTTGGTGAAGTGGCGACCCAGCAGGATGTTCATCACGTTAGTGTTGATACGCTCCAGGATGGTCGTTGCCAGCAGTTTGCTGCTGAACTTAAACATGTGTCTGACGGGCCCGAAGTCAAGGTGTAGGGTGGGGCGCCACGGTGAGAAATGCCATAGCAGCAGACTGTTCAGTCCGATATACGCCATCGACTGGATGGCCAGTGCCCAGTAGCCGCATTTCAGGAAGGCTAACGTCACACCGATGATGCTCGACAAGAGTGTTGCCGTCATGTTACACTTCGCCTGTTCCTTGACCATCATGTTACGGAACAGGTAGGCCGACTGTGCCGTACCCAGCGCTGCGAAGATGATGGTGAGGAAGGCTACGCGACAGAGCAGTACCAACTCTGGCGTGTGGTAGTAGTCGGCAATGAATGGTGCTACGAAGAACAGAACGACATAGCACGTCACGCCCACGATGATGTTAAACCAGAAGACGCTGTTGTAGTCGTTGTGCTGAGGCTCCTTGAGATTGCCGATGGCACTCTTGAAGCCACTCTCCTGTAGGGCGGTGGCTATCAGTTGGAAGACCAGTATCATGGCTATCATACCATAGTCTTCCGGTCCCAGCAAACGACCCAGAATGATGCCGAACAGCAAGCCAAGTCCCTGCTGCACCACATTATTCATGCCGCCCCAGAATAGGCCGCGTGTCGTCTTCTCCTTCAGTGTTTCCGTACTCATTTGCTTTCTCTCAAAGCAAAGGTACACAATAATTGGAACACTCCTGCTAACGCTATAAGATTTTTAATCATTTATAACAGATAGGAGAAATGTAGTCAACCTGGTCTGCCATTAGTCGTTCTACGGTTCAATCTTCAGCGTGGCACCGGCACCATTCTCTTTGTTTCTCAGGACTGAAGGAACCAAATTGGCATCGAAAGTGTTATATTCATAGGTGGGTACAAACTGGCCACGTTCACCTCTTGCCAACTCTACGTCGTCAACTCCCAAACATCCCACGATCTTGAGGTTGAAATCTTTTTCTTTACTCCAGTCTTTTATCGCATTTTCCTTAGCCTGATCTGTCACGAAAGCGCATTTTTCTACGAAGATATTGGAATACACTCCGTAACCTATACAGTAATTATAGTTGTTGCCGTCGTAAAGACAGTTCACTACATGTACTTTTCCAAAGCGAACACGCGGACAACGCTCAGAACACCCTTCTCCCCACCAACAGCAGATAAACGTGCAGTTGAGGTGTCCTTCATCTATGTCGGCTGTCTTGTCGCTGTTGCCTATCAAGTTGCAGTTGCGGTGGTCGCTGCTTCCGCCACTACCACCTTCTTTGGGCTCTATAAGGTAGCTGAAATGAGTCCAACTGACACAAATATTGTCAGAGCCTTCCACAATGTCGAAATTGCCGTCGATGCCATCTTGTATGTCACAGTGGTCCACCCATATGTTCTTTGCACCAACCAGACTGATATTATCGCTATAGTTGGCATCGATATCGTAGGCACCAGGGCCGAGCAGCGTCAAATTGCGGATGATGACGTTCTCGCTGCCTTTTAATAAGAATATACCGGCATCCTCGTTGCGATTAGTATTACTGATGCTTGCTCCTGCTAAACCGATAATGGACTTGTTGGAACCAACAGAAAGCATCTTGTTGAGGGTTATCTGCCCCTTCACATATATGGTTGCCGGATTGGTACCACTCACGGCGTCTTTCAGTTGTTCAGCGGTGCTTACCACAACCTTGTTTTGATTGTTGCCACCAGTGGTGTTTGCACCAAAACCTATTGGTTTAAGACTATCGTAAGAGGGGGGAGGAGTGTTGCCCGATGTGTTGTCGTCGTTTGAACAAGAAGACAACGAGAAAACCATGGTTAGCAGGATACCTGCATAAGCTAATTTGTTCATTAGATAGTAAGGGTTGTTATTCATATGCTTTAGATTGATTGTTATGATATTATTGGGCAAAATTACAAAAAAATGATGATTCAATAAAAGAAAAAACAAAAAAAGTGTGAATATTCATTGAAAAATATCTAACTTTGCATTTGTTTGTATATTAAAATGGATGGAATGAAAACAAGAAGGCTTATGTTTTTCCTGTTAGCAATAGGAATTTGTTGGAATAATGTTGCAAATGCTCAGCCCGCTGCTGGTGAGCCTTGTACATTTTCGGATCAACTGAGGTATTCTCAGTTGGTTATCAACTCACGCATCAATGATTTCAAGGCGAATAAAGCGAATGCAGGCTTCGGCGTATTCGACAGTCAAGGCAATCTCCTCGTTGCCCCTAACTACTCAATGAGTTGTTTAGACTATGTGCCAGGATTGGTAGCAAAAGCTATTATAGAGACAGTGGATTTTTATAAAGATCATCATGAAGTTGACGTAAGACCATGGTATTATGCTATCCAAAATTATGCTAATAGCTATGACATCTCACAAGATGGTAAAGATGGCAAGTGCTTTGATGACATCAATGCCGTAAAACTCTATTTTAGATTGCAGGAGCTTGCAAACAACAAGACTTTTGGCGATGGTCCCTATTTCACGAATGATGAGACCGTCACTGTTTCAAAAAAACGTTTCGCCGATGCCCTTGTGTCCATCGACATTGCCAACACCAACTATGCCATTAAAGAGAGTACGCTGGCAGGTGCTGCCGGGGGCTGGTGGCATAAGTCGTTCTATACTGACCAGATGTGGTGCGACGGCCAGTATATGGGACCGGCACTATTGGCACAGATGATCAACGAATATACGGACTATGCCGCCATTAGTGCCAACGACTGGGACCTTATTACCAAGCAGTTTACCATTTCATGGAACTATTTATGGGATGAGGACGTAAAGCTGCTTTATCATGCCTTCACTGCCGATCCTGCAGGGGAAGCAGCAAAAATATGGGTTGGCATCTCTGCCGAGCCAGGTTCTGAAGTCTATCATTCTGCCGAGTTTTGGGGTCGAGCTACAGCTTGGTACTTCCTGGCACTTGTCGATGTCATGGAACAGATGTTGAAGGCGGGAATGAAAGATACTGACAACTACCTGTTGTTGCACGGCTATCTTCAGCAGTTAGCAGCTGGCTTGGCAGCGAAACAAGACATGAATACGGGTTGTTGGTATCAGTTGCTGAACTATGACGATAGCTACGTCGCTACAAGTTATAACAGCGAATTCTGCTATACCACGTCTCCTGTGGCTAATTATCTCGAGTCTTCATGTACGGCCATTTTTATTGCTGCTTATCTCAAGGGAATGCGTCTTGGGCTCTTCGATGTTGACTATACTGACTTGGCAAAGAAAGCTTATCGGGGCTTTGTTGAGAATTTCATGGTCGCTGACGGCATGGGTGGTGTCCATTTGCTTAGATGTTGCAAGTCGGCAGGACTTGCAGGTTTTGCATTTCGTGATGGCTCTGCCAACTATTATCTCATGGGCAAAGACACCGAACCAACCTCCACGTCAGAAGGCAATTTCTATACAGAGGGCAAGGTCTTGGGGGGCTTCATCATGGCAGCTACAGAATATGAACGCATGAAAAACAAAGAAACAGGTATTCGTGCCGTCAGAGAGCATGAAAACACCACTCCCTCGTCTTATTCGCTCTTGGGCATCAAACTCAACAGCCAATCACCTTTGCAAAATATCTTTATCAAGGAAGGAAAAAAATATCATCACAACAAATTGGGAGTGAGATGATGAGAGATACAAAAAGTGTAAAGTAAACTATGTCAGGCTACGATAAAAGTAGTAAGACATAGTTTACTTTACACGCTCGTTATATAGGTTTTGCTTACTTCGTTTCCATTACCTGCTTGGCAATCTGGTTCTCAGGATCGATCTGCAGCATCTTCTGGGCATACTGCTGGGCAGTGGCCTTGTCCTCTGCGATGATGAAATAGTAAGAAATGAGGTAGTGGTAGCTCTCCTTCAGACGAGCTTTGTCGGTGGCGTCTTTGTTTTCCTTGTTACCAATGAGCTGGTCGAGCTTCTCGTAGTAAGGCTTGGCAAGACCCTTCTTCTGGTCGGGATCCATATAGCCATTGACACGGGCACGCATGAAGGTGGCATACTCAGCGGCATCCTCATACTTGTTCTCCAGGTCCTGATAGGTCTTGTCAGCCAAGACGAAGCAGGCTGCCTGCTCCTCGGGAGTGGTCTTCTTGTTGGCGTGCTGCAGGTGGAGCTGTGCCAGGGCAGCGATGTCGTTGGCAGAAGCCTTCTCTACCGTGTTCAGGTACTCCTCATAGTTCTTGATGGCATTGGGGTAGTCCTCCTGAGCCTTGTAGGCGTCAGAGAGCTGCTTGATGACACCGGCACGCTTGGCCTTGTTGTCCATATCTTCCTGCTGCAGAGCCTTCTTGTACATCTCTACGGCCTTGTCGTGCTGACCAGCACCGCTGAGGGCGTTGCCATAGTAGGTGTAGTCGTAGTAAGAGAACTTGGCAGAGTCAGACTTGTTGAACAGGGCGTCAGCATACATCAGAGCGTCGTCCCACTTCTTCAGCTCGGTGCTGTTGAAGAAGGCCAGACGGTTGAAGGCTGCGTGACGTGGGTTCTTGCTGAGGCCGAACTTGGCAACGTCGAGAGCAGTGTCGTACTTCTGCTTGAAGAAGGCTGTCATGGCGTAGTCGCTGAGGTCGCGGTCTTCCATCTGTGCCTTGTCGGCCTTGTTGTAAGCGCGAAGAGCAGCGTCGAAGTCGTTAGACATGTAGTAGATGCGGCCAATGAGGGCGTCAACAGCTACGTCGGGACGCTGTGAGCGCAGTTCCTCGAGTTTGCTGACAGCACCACGGGGGCTGATCTTACGGTATACGTTAGCATACTTGTAGTAAGCCTCGGGTTCTGTGGGAGCAGCGTAGATGGCCTGCTCGTACTGTGCGGCAGCACCACCACCGTTGTCACCATAAGCCTCGATGTCGCCCAGCAGGATGTAGGCAGGAGCACACTGGTTCTTAGAGGCTGTCAGTGCATGGTGGGCATAGGTTTTTGCGTTAGCAGTATCCTTGGCCTCATAGAATGCACGACCGAAAGCTACCAGATTCACAGCGTTCTTCTTGTTAGCCTTGTAGAAGGGCTTCATCTGCTTGTCCAGATCGGCGGGTTTCTTACTAATGATGTCCTTGACGGCCTGTACGTCGGCTTCTGTACCGTTCTGGGCCGTAGCGCTTGCGCTGTAACCTGCGGTCAGCGCAGCAATGAATAGATATTTAATTGCTTTCATAATTCTACATTATTTCGTTATAGTAGTATCTGTCTATTTGACGTTTGTAATCGCTGAATGTTTATTTTTTTATTGATTATTCACAAATACCGTCCTTGTATTCATTCCTGCCTGTATGGGTAGCAGACCTGACTTCTGGATGAGCAACTGGCCTTTAGGCAGGCGGCAGAAGTGCGCGAAGTTGGAGGGCAGTCCGCTGCGCGGCTCGTTGAGCAGGGCGTAGATGGTACGGATGAGCGGATAGTTTCCGTTGTATATATAATATTGGTATGGACGCCAGCTGTTGGCTACTGTCGCAGAGTCCATGCGGCTGACTTTCATAACTGTTATATTCTTCTTAAAGGTGACATTCGTGGTGTCACGGCTGTCGTTCAGCCAGTTGCTTCCGATGATGCCTAAGGAGTTCTTGTGGTTCTCCACGTAGTCGATAACGGCAGCGCTGGTCTTTACGGCTCCGATGTTGGGGGCCTTGAATTCTTTACCCTCCAGCAGTGAGTCGACACACCAACGTACGGTACTCGACAGCGGATTGTCGAAGACAACATCGATGGTGCCTAACTTTGAGGTAGGGTAGAGGTCGTTCCAGTTGACCAACTCACCTTTGAGGATGCGCTTGAAGTCCTTGACGGTGATGCAGGTGTCGGGGTTCTCGTTGTTGACGATGATGGCCAGTCCGTCGTACGCAATGGGTATGGTACGTGGACGGTATGAACGGTCTATCAGGTTCTGACGCTCTTTCTCAGTGAGGTCGCGGGTGGAGAATGCCAGCCACGTCTCTAACTTCATCAGCTTTTTGATGGCGTCCTGCTCGTTGGTGTATTGGGCCTTTAGCGTGTCAAGCACGTTGTTGTAGAGGAACACGTCGAGCGCTTCGTTCAGGATGGGACTGAAACTCTCGTCAGCAGTGAAGAAGCGGGCAGCGCGCTGATAGTCCTGCTCTGCTTTAGTATTTTTAGGCTTGTTCCCACATGAGGGGAACAAGCCTAAAATGAGTGTTAATCCAATAAGGATGGATGCGATTTTCTTCATGAAATTATTGTAGTCTGAAGGTTACAGGTACGGTGTACTTTACACGTACAGCCGAGCCGTTCTGCTTACCAGGAATCCAGCGAGGCATAGACTTTACCACGCGCTGTGCTTCCTTGTCGAGTGACGGGTCTACGGACTTCACGACGCGAACGTCGGTAATCGAACCGTCCTTCTCAACGACGAACGTTACGATAACACGTCCCTGGATACCGTTCTCCTCAGCAACAACCGGATACTTGATGTTCTTTGACAGGTA
>OMQN01000038.1 GCA_900313235.1 uncultured Prevotellaceae bacterium
AATAAAGCCAGTAATCTACTGTACTTCGATTAGGCAGCGAGAGCGTACTTTGTTTCGCCAATTAATTGTTCGACCGACGTGATTATGGAGTCCACAGCCGTCACTCCGCATGCTTACGTACCATCTCGGCCTGCTGTCAAATCCAGTCAACCCCAAGATATTGCGGACGTATCCAATGTGCAAAGGTAGCATCTTTTCCTGAAACCGCCAAATTATGAGCTGTATTTTTTTGCAAATCATAAAATAATGTGTACCTTTGCAATAATTTTGCAGAAACAGAGTTACATATTATATACTTGCAATTACTGATATCAGATATGAAGAAAATCCTGCTAACGGCACTTTTCGCCATTCTGTCACTGGGCAGCATTTACGCTCAGTCCACTATGACTGACGATCAGGTTATCAAATTTATCGTCAAAGAGCATCAAACTGGTTCGTCCCAGCAACAGATAGTCACCAAGCTCATGCAGAAGGGCGTGGACATAGACCAGATACGCCGTGTCCGCAAGAAGTATGAGCGCATGCAAAAAAACGACGGCATGGGTAGCATACAAGACAAGTCGCTGACCGAAGACGAGCAGATTGACGCCCGCCTACGCCGCAACAATGCCAAGGACAAGAGCGAACTCACGACGACGGAAAAGCTCCAGGACGAGAAGCTGAGCAAGAAGCGCAAGGCCACGAAGGACAAGTACAAGAAGAGCAAGCGCTACATCTCTGAAGACGAGCAGGAGATGAAGACAGAGCTGGACGATTTTCTGCCTGACTCGCTGGACCTCTACGACAGGATGGTCATCAAGAACTACCTGCGCGACAAGGAGTTAGAAGAAGGCAAGACTGGCAAGAAGGTCTTTGGCCGTGACATCTTCAACAACGAGGAGCTGACGTTCGAGCCTAACATGAACATTGCCACGCCCAACAACTATGTCTTAGGGGCTGGCGACGCCGTACTCATTGACATCTATGGTGCTTCCCAAAAGACCGTAGAGGCCACCGTCTCACCCGACGGTTTTGTAGTGGTCGAAGGCTATGGCCCCATTCAGGTGGCAGGTCTCACCGTTGCTCAGGCCAACAGCCGCATCCGCTCTCAGTTGGGAGCCCGCTACAGCAGCAGTAAGATACGCCTGTCGGTAGGTCAGACGCGCACCATCACCGTCAACGTGATGGGTGAGGTGAAGACACCTGGCACCTACACCCTGGCAGCCTTTGCCTCCGTATTCCATGCCCTGTATATGGCTGGTGGTCCGAACGACATTGGTACACTCCGTAATATTAAGGTATACCGCAACAACCGCCTGATTAGCACCGTCGACGTCTACGACTACATCCTCAACGGCAAGCTGAGCGGCAATGTCCGCCTGGGCGACAACGACGTCATCGTGGTAGGCGCCTACGACTGTTTGGTCAACATCACAGGTAAGGTAAAGCGCCCCATGTACTACGAGATGAAGTCCACGGAGAGTGTCGGTTCGCTGATTGACTATGCCGGCGGCTTCACGGGTGACGCCTACCGCAAGTCGGTACGCATCGTCCGCAAGTCGGGCAGCCAGTACTCTGTACACAATGTCAACGAATTCGACATGGCGTCGTTCCGCATGGCCGACAACGACTCTGTCAGCGTAGACTCTATCCTGCCCCGCTATTCTAATATGGTGGAAATCAAAGGTGCCGTATTCCGTCCGGGCATGTACCAGATTGGCGACGACATCTATAGCGTCAAGACCCTCTTGGAGCATGCCGAGGGAGTGACCGAAGAGGCTTTTACGGCCCATGCAGTGATGCACCGCATGAAGCCCGACCGCACCCTGGAGGCACTGTCTGTCGACATACAAGGCATCATGGACGGCACCGTTGCCGACATTCCCTTGAAGAACGAGGATGTGCTCTTCATCCCCACCCGCATAGAATCGCAGGTAGAGCAGACCATCACCATCCATGGCGAGGTGCAGTATCCGGGCACCTACAAATTTGCAGACAACGAGACCTTGGAAGACTTCGTGCTGCAGGCTGGTGGTCTGAAAGAGACAGCATCCATGCACAACGTGCTCATCTCGCGCCGCGTGTCGAATCCCAATGCGCTGACTACCGATTCCGTACTCGCCCAGACCTTTAAGTTCTCGCTGAAAGACGGCTTCGTCATCGACGGTCAGCAGTCGTTCCACCTGATGCCTTTCGACGAGGTATATGTCCGCAAGAGCCCAGGATACTACAAACAGCAAAACGTCACCATCGAGGGTGAAATCATGTTTGCCGGCAACTATACACTCACCAAGAAGAACGAACGTCTGAGTGACCTCTTCCGTCGTGCCGGTGGCGGTACCGACCTCGCCTACATCGAGGGTGCCCGTCTGGAGCGTAAGGTCAACGAAGCAGAGCGCATCCGACTGGAAGAAATCTACCGCATGCGCAAAGAAGAGAAGGAGCGCATCATGCAGGAGACTGCCATCAACAACAACCGTTCTATTGCAGAGCTCAACATGAACGCACAGGCTGCCAAAGAAGGAAACGATGAAGATGATTTCATCGAGATTCCTGAGACATACCCAGTAGGTATCGAGCTCGACAAAGCCATTGCCAATCCTGGCTGCGACGAGGACATCGTGCTGCGTGAAGGCGACCGCATCTTCATTCCCACCTATAATGGAACAGTAAAGATCAATGGTGAGGTTATGTACCCCAACTCCGTAGCCTACCACGACGGAAAGAATGCCAAATACTACATCAAGCAGGCTGGTGGCTACAACCGCTATGCCAAGAAGAACATGGCCTATGTCATCTACATGAACGGTACCGTTGCCAAGGTCAGCGATGGAGCCAAGATACGTCCAGGCTGTGAGATTGTAGTACCACAGAAGGCCATGACACGCAAGCTAACAACGCAGGAGCTGCTGACTATCGGTACTTCTGCTGCATCTATCGCTACCATGATTGCCACCCTGTCTAACCTCCTGAAGAAATAAAGTATGGAAGAGAATAAGCAACAGCCAGAGATTATCAATCTGCGCCAGGTTACCAAGAAGATATGGGCCAACAGACGTCTTCTCTACAAGACGCTGCCCATCGCATTTGTCATATCTTCTGTTTTCATCGTTAGTTTCCCACGCTACTATAACAGCGAAGTTAAACTTGCTCCTGAAAGTGAAAGCAACTTAGCTGGTGGCGCATTAGGTTCTATTGCCTCATCGTTCGGTTTTGACCTCGGAAGCATGAATGGGTCTGACGCCATCTCGCCATTGCTCTACCCCGACTTGATGGATGACAATGGTTTTGTGACAAGCATGTTCAATTTCAAGGTGGAAGACGTTGACGGAGAAATCAGTACGACATACTATGACTATCTGAAGAATCACCAGAAGGTTGCATGGTTTATGTATCCTTTCAAATGGGCAGACCAATACTTCTCATCAAAGGAGAATAAGAAAAAAGACCATTTCGACCCCTACCGTCTGACCAAGAGAGATGAAAAGCTGGTAAAGGAAATACGCAGCAACATCAAGATCAGCATCGACAAGAAATCGGGTGTCATCACCATTAACACCAAAGCGCAAGATGCACTAATCTGCAAGACGCTGGCAGACTCTATCATGAACCGTTTGCAGACTTTTATTACCGACTATCGTACCAACAAGGCTCGCCACGACTATGAATACTACAAGCAACTCGTTGCCAACGCCAAGAAAGACTATGAGAAAGTACGTCGTCAATACGGTGCGACAGCGGATGCAGACATGGATGTCACCGTCAAGAGTGTCGAACTCAGGATTGCCGACCTGGAAAACGACATGCAGCTAAAGTATAACACCTATAGTACCATGTGTACGCAGCTGGAAGCAGCAAAAGCCAAGGTTCTGGAACGCACCCCCGTCTTTACTGTTATCAAAGGAGCGGATGTGCCCATCAAACCTGCCGGTCCCAAACGCATGCTGTTTGTGGCAGGCATGCTGTTGCTCACTTTCATTGGCACCTCAGCATATATTTTGTTAGACAAGCGTCAGTATTCCGACAAATAAGCTGACAACGGCCATGACAACAGGAATAAACATCTCTGAAAAGAAAAAGAAAGCATTAAAGAATATTGCTTGGGCTATCTGCGGCAAGATATTCAGCCTCATCAGTGTTCTTGTTGTCGGTATCATTGTGGCACGTTACCTGGGGAAAGAGCAATATGGCATCATGAACTATGTCATCAGCATCGTTGCCATCTTCCAGGTATTTGCAGACTTCGGTCTCGACCTCATCCAAATCAGGGAAGAGTCCAAGAATCCAGAGATGAGAGACAAAATCATAGGAACGGTCTTCTTCTTAAAACTCTTCTTTGCCGCCCTTACCCTGTTGGCCATCTTCATCACGGTATGTCTCTTCATCCACGATGGCTACATTCAGGCATACATCATGCTCTATGCCCTTTCCATCATCTTGAATACCACATGGGTTACACGCAATCATTTCACCTCTATGGTCTGGAACGAATATGTGGTAAAGACGGAGATATCGCGTAATATCATCGGTATGATTATCAAAGTAGGACTGGTTCTGTTTCACCTGTCTCTTTTTTGGTTCATCTGCTCGTTATTGTTCGATTCGCTCCTCTTAGCAATAGGTTATGTCATCTCATACGTCAAGAAAATAGACACTGTCAAGAAATGGACGTTCGATAAGTCGCTGGCCATCTATATGATGAAGCAAGCCTTTCCCCTGCTGCTATCAGGTGCCGCTATCATTGTCTACAACCGTATTGACCAAGTAATGATTGGCGACATGATTGACAAAAGCCATCTCGGTGTCTATTCCGTCGCCATCCGTTTCACCGAGCTCCTCGTCTTTGTGCCGACCATCATCGCACAGACTATCAGTCCGATGCTGGTAGAGAAACGGAAAGAAGACCTCAACAGATACGAAGAGTGTTCACGTATCTTCATCAACGTCACGGTATCGCTCTGCATCATGATGGCCGTTGCAACAAGCCTTCTCTCCTATCCTATTGTCTACATCACCTTCGGACAAGCATATATCGGTGCAGCCTCTGTGCTTTCTATTCTAGCCTTCAAAGTTATTGGAGACGCCCTCTCTCAGACATCCGGACAGTTGATGATTGTGGAGGGCATACAGCAATATGCCCCTATCAGAAATCTCATTGGCTGTGCAACATGTATCATTCTCAATCTGATACTGATCAAGCACTATGGCATACACGGTGCAGCATATACTGCTCTCATCACGATTTTTGTATCGGGCACTTTCTCGAATTTCCTGATACCTGCCTATAATGGCATCTTCTACAAACAGCTTAGGGCCATCTTCGTAGGATGGAGAGATATCATGAACATCAAGACTATTCTGCAATGACAAGCCAAAAAATCTATCATAAAATCCTTTCAAGACTGCCACTATCAATGCAATTTCTCGTTGAAGTGCTTTCCTATTGGAGACGGCTCTGCCACTACAATGCAAGCATGAACACCAATAGTGACAGGAGCAAGATGCAATATACACTTCTACGCGAGAATCACATCATTGAGAAAGGGATGTCTATGCGCCAGACACGTCGTGGTTTCGGCCAGCAGAAGGTTATCGCCCTCATTGAGCGGCTTCGCAGATACCATCAGCTATATGGTGAAGAAGATCCTACCTTTCTTACCTATCCTCTGTCTACCATCCAGGCATATATTGCCTATCAGCACCATGACGAGGTCGCTATCCCCGACATCGAACAGGCGTTTTCGCAGTTATGCCAGGAGGCGGGAGTAACGCCAGACACGCTGTCCATTCCTGCAGGCATTGAGACGATGCGCGCCAAGGAGTTGCAGCAACAGGCTAAGGCAGACTTCTCGAGTCTTCTTCACAGTCGCCACTCTATACGCTACTTCCAAGACGTACAGCCCTCCAAGCAGGTGCTGGAAGACGCTCTTTCCCTCGCATCACGCACCCCATCGGCATGCAATCGTCAGGCATGGCATACCCATATCTTCTTCGGTGACGATGCCCATGAGTTGCTTCGCATGCAAGGTGGCTGCAATGGCTTCTGCGACGACATTCCTTGCTGCATCGTCGTTACTGCCGACATGAAAGGCTTCCTGGGGCATGAGCCATTCCAGTGCTACGTGGACGGTGGTCTTTATGCCCAAAACCTGATCAATGCCCTGCATTTTGTAGGGTTAGGCGGCATACCCCTCTCTTGTGGCTTCATGAGTAGCCAACTCCTCGACATACAAAAGCGCTTCGGCATCCCAGAGAACGAGGTGATGATTGTCATCATCGGCACAGGCGTGATGTTTGACGAGATGAAAATTGCGGTATCTACACGCCGCCCCGTTTCCTGTACTAACATGTACCACTAATCCGCAAGCCGCCATGTATTTCGTCCCACTCATATACTTCAGTGCGCTGACCTATTACTTCTGGCTGAAGAATAGGACGTTTGACTTGGCGGTATACATATCGACACTGTTTACCGTTACCTCACTATGCTGTGTACTGATGGTGCTGGGCGGATTCATGAACCAACGTGGTGGCGGTGTGCTGGTAGATGGCTGGGAACCCAGTTTCGGACTAATCCCCACCATTCTCTATTGTGGCCTTATCACGCTGACCATCATCCCATTCTCCTTCATACACCCGGAGAAGCTGGAACACATAGGGAATATTCACCGATACACCCTTTATGCCTTCTCGGCACTCATCATCATACAAGGCATCATCATCTATTATCTCGTAGGCGAATTTCTCTCCGACCTGCTCAACGGCGACTTCAGAGAACTGAAGAACATGGGCTATGCTGGTGAGTTAACACCCGCAGAAGTCAAGATGCAGTCCATGCCTACTCCCATCCAGTTGTTATTCTTTGTCAGTTTCACAACATTATTGGGACTACCTCTTTTCTTCTATTATGCCTGCGTGGAGAAGAGGAGTTTATGGCTCTGTTCGCCGCTCCTCATCATATCCATCAGTACCATTCTGAGAGGTGTATTGTCAGCTGACCGTACAGAGATTATCCACTACGGACTGATGTTCCTGTTCTGCCTGGTATTCTTCCAACGTTTCATTACCAAGAAGATACGGAACTTCCTCATTGCATCCTGCACACCTATTATGATTATCGGCATCGTATATGTTGTGGCCGTATCAGCTTCGCGCTTTGAGAATGAGGAAGAAGGTGCAGGAGGTAGCATTCTGGAGTATGCCGGACAGTCTTATGTCAACTTCTGCTATTTCTACGACAACCACGATAACGAGCTCTATTATGTGGAACGTGAATTCCCCATGACCTCCTACTTTATCTTCAAGAGCCAGTATGTCGACACCAAAGAAGAGAGAAGTGCCAAAGAAGGGTTCTTCATAGGGGTTTTTGCCTCACACATCGGCTCGTGGTTCCTCGATACGGGGGCCATCGGGTGTATCCTCATCAGCATTCTATTCGCTCTATTGTGTTGTCTGGTTATCAAACGATATAACAGGACAGAATTCGACATTGCCGATGTCATCATGATATTCACCTTAGGAGCTGTGCCTACCTTCGGCATATTCTATTACCGCTACTATTCTTTCCAGACAGCTATCGTCTATGTCGCAGCAATCTTTCTCTACTGTTTTTCCAAGTACCTGTTTGTCTGGCGAGATGAAGACCAACAAGAAATACCGACTCAAGCATGAAATACTTCTTCCCCATACACCTTGATGGCGGCAATCGCGGATGCGAAGCCATTGCCAAGAGTTCGGCCATACTCCTCGACGAGAAGCCGAACCATCTCTTGGGATATTGCAAAGATGTGGCATTAGATACTCGTTTGGGACTTCAACAATATATATCACTCATCCCTTTCGACCGTGGGTCACTGATTGTCGACCGCCTGTTGGGGGCTATCAACAAGGTTCTCCATACAGCCCAGACGGCAACATGGCGCCAGCTATATCCTTACAAGCGTTTTCTGCAACTTATCACGAGCGACGACATCGTGGTATCCACAGGTGGCGATATGATGTGCTACGATAACAACGCCATCATCTACACAACCAACTGGCTAAAGCGACAGGGTGTCAAGAGCATCTTATGGGGGTGTTCTATGGGGCCAGAGAATATGACACCAGAAAAGCTGGACACCCTGCACCGATTCTCCCTCATCTACACCAGGGAGTCGCTCACCTATGATTATTTTCAGTCGTTGGGTTTGCCAAACCTTTGTCTTCTCCCCGACCCTGCCTTCATCCTTCCTGCAGAGCACTGTGAGTTGCCTGCCTGTCTGTCCGACCATGAGGTTGTCGGACTGAATATCAGCAACTACGTCATGGGCGGTATGACACTGGAGTATCCTTTCGGGCAGGAAGTTATCCGTCTCATCACCTACATCCTGCATGAGACGGACATGCAGATTCTCTTGATTCCGCATGTCACTTGGAACAGAGAGGGCATCAATCAGGACGACCGTCAGATGGCAGACATCATAGCTGACCATTTCAATAATCCTGAACGAATACGAACGCTCGACATCGAAAATCTGAACTACTGTCAGATACGCTATGCCATCTCCAAGTGCAAGCTGTTTATTGGCGCCAGGACGCACTCCGTCATCTCGGCTTATTCCATGTGCGTTCCTACTCTTGCCTTAGGGTATTCCATCAAGTCACGAGGCATTGCCAAGGACTTAGGACTCAACGAGTCGCTTGTCGTCAACTGTCATCATTTCCAAGTAGGCGACCTGCTACACTCCTTTACCTATCTCATGCAACATGAGACTGACATCCGTGAACACCTGCAGCAAATCATGCCTGAATACAAGCAGAAGCCCTATGAGATTCGCAAGCTGCTGAAAAACATATAGAAAACATCATTTTATGAACAATCCAAGAGTTATCGCATTATATCTACCTCAATACCACCCCATCCCTGAGAACGACCTGTGGTGGGGACCTGGCTTTACAGAATGGAGCAATGTCGTGAAGGCCAAACCGCTATTCAAAGGACATGTGCAGCCTAAATTGCCAGCAGACCTTGGCTTCTATGACCTGAGACTGCCTGAGACAAGAGAAGCTCAGGCCCAGTTAGCACGGGAAGCAGGCATTGAGGGCTTCTGCTACTATCATTATTGGTTTGGTGGGAAACAACTGCTGGAGCGCCCATTCCAGGAGGTCCTGCAGAGTGGCAAGCCCGACTATCCTTTCTGCCTGTGCTGGGCCAACCATTCATGGAGCAATAAGACATGGAATCGCAAATCCAATATGCAGGCGAACTCCATGCTGATGGAGCAAACCTACCCTGGTGAAGACGATGACAGGGCTCATTTCCTGTCACTCCTCCCCGCCTTTAAAGACCACAGATACATCACCATCGACGGTAAGCCTGTATTCTTTCTGTATAACCCATGGACCCACACCAGGATAAAAGAGTGGATCAGCTGTTGGCGACAGTTGGCTGAAGAACATGGGCTGAAAGGGCTGTATCTGGTGGCTATGTGCGACTCTGTTCTGACTTCCAAGCTGAATGCCGATGGCTCTCGCTCGTTTACCATGCCCAATCTCACGAGCAGTGCCGAGCTATACCAATCCGTATTGGCTATGGGCTTCGACGCTGTCAACTCCTTTGGCAGACGACGTGGCGAGATGCTCGGGCAAGGCAAATACCAAGACCTCGTCAAGACAGCACTCAGAAAGGTTGGTTTACCCATCGGTGCTAAATACGACTATTCCAAGACCGTCAAGGGTTTCTTTGCCCCGGAAGACAAATGGGAGAATGTGTTTCCTACTGTTATCCCTAACTGGGACCGTAGCCCCCGTGCCACATCCTGGGACGGTATCTATGTTGGCGCCACTCCTGATGCCTTCAGGAAACACCTCATACAGGCTATCAACATGGTGAAAGAGAAGACACCAGAGCATCAAGTTATCATCCTTAAGTCATGGAACGAATGGGGAGAAGGCAACTATGTAGAGCCTGACCAGGAGTTTGGGCATGGTTGGCTGAATGCCATTAAGGATGCTATTACGAACACGCACTAAACAATGATGGCAGAGAAGAAAGTATTATATATCGGCTTCAAGCGACAGGACGGCATACTCATTGGTGGCGGTCTTGCCAACAAGAGGTGTATCAACACGTTAAATCGCCGCTTTGGAGAGCAGAACGTCCACGAGTACTATCTGCTCGACGAGACCAAAGGACGCTCTCTTTGGAGCTACCTACTGGCGACTATCCTTTTTCTCTTCGATTACCACAACGGACTGACACCTCACAAGGTGTCTCAAATCATAGCTCTTGCAAAGGACTACGACTATGTATTCCTTACCACCAGCGTTATAGGCATTCTTGCCAAAAAACTGAAAGAGAGTGGCTATCAAGGAAAGATTATAACGCATTACCACAACGTAGAAAGCATCTATTACGATGCCCAGATGCCTCGTTGGTTGCCTGGCAGACAGGTCGTTGTACGCTGTGCAGCCCACAACGATGAGTATGGGTGCCGCTTCTCCGATAAAATCATTACGCTGAGCCAGCGAGACTCCGACTACTTAGAGAAGCACTATGGCCGCAAGGCTGATGCTATCGTCAACGCATCCATAGAAGACAAGTGCCAGGCCACGGACGACGGACAGCTGACGCGCCAGCGCCCTCATTGCCTGTTCCTTGGAGCCTATTCCAAGCCCAACAACGATGGTGTCTTGTTCTTTGTCAGAAATGTGCTCCCCCATGTCGACATCGATTTCAAGGTCGTTGGAAAGGGAATGAGCAGACTCCAGAAGGAACATCCGGAGATGAAGGATATCGAGGTCGTCAGCGATGCCCCCGACTTGCGTCCCTATTTTGAGGAGGCCGACTTCATGATACTTCCCGTATTCGCTGGCAGCGGCATGAAAATCAAGACTTGCGAATCACTCATGTATGGCAAGAACATTCTTGCTAGCGACGAATCGTTTGTCGGATATCATCTTGACCCCACAAAAGTCGGAGGACTTTGTAATACACCACAGGAATACATCTCGCGCTTACAATATTTTATTGAGAATCCCATTCCACGTTTTAATCAGTATTCACGAGCTATTTTTGTAAAAGAACACTCTGAAGAAAGCACTTATGCTAATTTCTGTACGCTCTTCGACTAAACAGCTTACAAACAGTCATTAATTATCACTTAAGAGCAGCTCAGACAATTTCCCTTTGATGATGTCCTTGTCATAGTGTCTTTTCACATATTGAATAGCTCTTTCACCACTTCGCTTTCGCTCTTCCGGATTATCCAGTAAATAAGAAATGGTCTGTATCATATCCTTGCTATTTTTGGCTATATAGGGTTGTCCTTCATCTGTAACTAATCCCTCATACCCCTTGGGAGTGGTAACGACACAAGCACCAACAGCCATTGCCTGAAGAATCTTATTTTGCAAGCCAGATCCCGATTGCATGGGTGTCACTACAATGGTTGCCTCTTTCAGATAATCCCACACATCATTGACATAACCCGTTACAATAACATGGTCATTGGCCAAGGCCTTTACTTCAGGATTGGGAGTCTTTCCTACAACATAGAACTTGATTTGTGGATAACGCTCTATCAATGTCGGAAGAACCCACTTACAGAAATAGCTTACTGCTGTGACATTGGGTTCATAGTTCATAGCACCGACGAACAATAAGTTATAAGAAGCGTCATTATACGCAACTCTCTTACTATCTACTATCGGAGTAAAATTCTCTACGACACTAATAGGAGCAGCCTCTTTTGCTTGAGACAAGATATACTCTTTATCTACATCGGAAATTATCAGGCGTTTGTCGAATTCATGAAGAATTTTCTGTTCAAATGCATTACACCTTGAATAATCTATCGTGTAAATCCAATGCCATAACCCTTTAAGCTTGTCTCTGGCCTGTTGATAATTCATTGAATAGGCATCAACATAGTCTATGACCTTTTCAATTTTCAGCCCACGAGCATATATCGCTGTTCTTATATTGTTACAATAAATCATGTCATACTTGCAAGCATTCTTTCGTATCCACGATTTTACTTTTCTTGAATAGAAATAGTTTACTTGCAAAGGCAGACCATTAAGCATCAAGCCAAATAGTACTTTCAGGTATGATTGTTTCTTTGTGATGACGAAGTTATAAATATTCTCACAATAACTACCAATACCCTCTCTTACCTCTTCTAAATTGTTGTTTTCTGACAGATAAAGCACATCCACCTTAAACCCCATTTCAGACAACAAACATATTGACTGAAAGGTTCTTATGGCAGCACCATCATGTACTGGATATGGAGATTTAGAACTTAATATAAGAACTTTTTTCATTATAATCTAACTTTGAGGTGCAAAGGTACTACTTTTATCTCAATTTTCGACTATTATCACGTTTTTTTATGCAACATCCTATTTATATGAATAAAATTCAAAAAAAAAATCGTGTACATACAATAAACCAGCAAAGGTATGCGTTCTCTTATACAGAAGACTGAAGCACACAGACAATAGTACATGAAACAAGAGTACACATATATATATGATGGTATGACAGCTTTTGAAAAAGAAGTTAAGCGATGGTTCGATTTCTTTACTGCCCTCATCTGCCTTATTATCTTTTCCCCCTTATTTCTGCTCTGTTATATCGCCATCAAGCGCGACAATGACGGGCCAGTCATCTATAAGCAGATACGTATCGGACGCTTTGGACGTCCATTCTATATTTACAAATTCCGTAGCATGATTGTCGATGCAGAGAAGAATGGTGAACCACAATTGTGGAATGCAGAGACTGACTCACGACTGACCAAGACGGGTAAGTTTCTGCGCGACCACCATCTGGACGAACTGCCCCAATTCTGGAACGTGCTGATTGGCGACATGTCGTTTGTCGGTCCACGTCCCGAGCGCAAGTTCTACATCAACCAGATCATGAAGTACGACCCACGCTACGAATGTCTCTATCAGATTCGTCCTGGCATCACGTCAATGGCGACTATTTACAATGGCTATACGGACACGATGGAAAAGATGCTGACACGTCTGCACATGGACCTGGAATACCTGGAGCACCGCTCCTGGTGGCTGGACATCAAAATCGTCTTCCTGACCTTTGTCAACATTGCTTTCGGCAAGAAATTCTGAACACACTATGAAACATAAGACACTGCTGACAATGACCTTCCTGTTGGCAGCCCTTAGCGCTAACGCACAGGATTCACTGCAGACAAGCGTCACCTACGACTTGTCAGCGGAAATGGCTGTAGGAACGGGCGACTTCACCGCCTACCACCTGACAAGCAATCGCCACCACGTATTAGCTACCCGTCCCAACACGGGCTACGTCAGAGGAGCCGTCGAGGCGGAACATCCACTCTCCCGCAAACTCATGCTGACAGGAGGTATGGATATGATTGCTTCCGTGCATGCCGACCACAAGGCCTACCTGCAGCAGTTGTATGCCAATCTCAGGTTCGACAAGTTTTTCTTCGAAGTAGGCAGCAGGGAGCACAACGCCGTATTGCGCAACAACCTATTGTCAGTAGGTGCTTTTGCCAAAGGCACCAATGCCAAGCCCATCCCACAAGTACGCATCGGCACTACCGACTTCTGGACAGTACCCTTCACCAAAGGATGGCTGCAGATTCACTTCGAGGGTGGATACGGTAAGTTCCTGGACAGCCAGTACCGTAAGGATATCTACAACGACTATCGCGACGCCAACTACAAATACTCGACAGGCATCTGGTATCACCAGAAACACCTCTACTTCCGCACCAATCCTGAGAAGCGTTTCTACGTCACTGCAGGTATTGAACATGTGGCACAGTTTGGGGGCAACAAATACGGTATAGAGAATGGCAAATATGTTGAGAAGGAGAAATCCGTTGGACTGAAAGACTTCTTCGACATCATCCTGCCACGTGGCGACAAGAACTACTTTGAGAATGGAGCCATGGAAGACTGGGTTTTCGGCAACCACCTCGGTTCGATGACCGTCCAACTGAGTTGGAACATCAACAAGAGCCACATGGTACAAGCCTATCTGGAGGCTCCCTTCGAAGACGGTTCCGGCATGCGCAAAGGCAACGGCTGGGACGGCTTGTGGGGTGTAGAATACACCAACAAGGCTGCCGGTCGGCAGTGGGTGCGCGGTGCCGTCATCGAGTATTTCCAGAGCACCAACCAAGGAGGTCCTATACACTACGACCGTGGCGACTATCCCGAACCCATCCGCAGTCAGATAACAGACCAGGTGGTGGGTAAGGATGAATACTATAATCACTCCTATTATGTCAGTTATTCCCACTACGGAATGACTCCCGGCAACCCGCTCATCACGTCACCTATATATAATAAGGACGGCTTCAATGCTTTTCGTGACAACCGCGTCAAAGCATGGCACGTAGCAGTGAATGGCGACATCACCGACCACATCTCCTACCTCGTCAAAGGTACCTACCGCGAGGGCCTGGGCACCTACATCCAGCCCATCTACCCCAAGCGCCACTCCTTCGACGCCTTGTTGCAGGGCACCTATACCAAAGGGCCTTGGCAGGTGTCTGCAGCCTACGCTTTCGACAAGGGCAACATCTATGGCGACTGCTCAACGTTTAACTTCAAAATAGGATATCATGGCAAAATATTATAAGCTGTTGGCTGTTGGCTGTTGGCTGTTGGCTGCGTCTTGTCAGGAAGGCAAGGATGCAGGAGACCTGTTAGGACAGTGGCGACTGACGGACAAAGAGGACATGTACGTCAACTTCTCAGGTCATATAGCAGAGTTCCGCAAGAACAACGGCCAGTCTGTCTTTGCGAAGTTCCAGCACACAGGCGACAGCCTCTTCATGCAGTGTTCGTCTATCTATAAAGAAAAGAGAGACACCACGATGGTTGAGGACGAGTATGGCATGAAGCCCTTTACCAACATCCGTGTCAGAATAGAAGCCCTCGACGACGACCACCTCACACTGAGCAAGGGCGGTCAACGCTGGCTCTTCGAGAAATACTAAGAGCGAGGCTCCTTAGCAAACAAATAAAAGCGCTGGACGTAATGTCCAGCGCTTTGTTCATGTCAGAAATGCTGTAGGTTATGCAATATCAATCTGACGGGATACCTTGACTTTCTCTTCTACCATCTTAGGCAGTTCGACGGTGAGTACACCATTCTCTACCTTGGCAGAGATACCGTCCTTCTTCACGTCGTCAGGCAGAATAAGTGTCTGCTCGTACTTTGAGTAGCTGAACTCGCGACGCAGATAGCGGGTGTTCTTGTCCTCCTCCTTGTGTTCCTGTTTGCTCTCCAGCTTGACGACCAGGTTGCCCTCGTCGTTGATATGTACGTTGAAGTCTTCCTTCTTCATACCCGGAGCAGCGAGCTCTACGGTATACGCCTTGTCCGATTCTTTCACATTGATAGCGGGAGCTGTTGCATTGCACTTAGGCATGTAGTCCGTATCAAAAAGATCGTTAAACACTGCAGGAATCCAACTGTTTGTTCTCATCATTGGCATCATAATTGTTACCTCCTAATTATATTTTTAGTTGTACATGTTTGTTAACTCTTTTGATTGCCTCATCGGCGCTCATCCTATATGATGCAAGGTATGTGCCATGATGAAAATTCTGCCAATTTGTCGTTCTAAAACGACAAATTGACAGAATAGCTATTGGCTTTTGGCTGTTAGCAGTTGGCTATTGGTTAATGGCAATGAGCTAAAAGCTAACTGCCAACTGCTAACAGCTAATTAAAAAACACGATGGCATCGGAGTCAGTATAGATGGTAGGTTTCGAACCCTTGGGGAAGAAAGCCTTGGTGTCTATCTTCTTCTGCAAAGGTGTGCCGTCGCTGGTGATGCCGACAACATACCACTTGGTGCCGGCACGACGGGCCATGATGCAGTATTTGCCAGGATAGCCGTCGATAAAGCGTGTCTCATCCCAGTTGGTGGGCACCTGTTTCATGAAGTCAACAGCCCATGCGGGAGCATCCTCCATGTTGTTGGGCGCCATAGCGAAGTGCTGCACGCTGGACTGGAAGAGGACGGCTGTTGCAAGGGCAAAGACGTCGCTGGTCTTACGGGTGGTGCCGTGTTGGTTGTCCTTGTTGTAGTGCTTGTTGAGCGTAGAACCGCCAAAGTCCATAGAACCCACCGTGTTGCGGATAAAGGGGTGGATGCAGGCATTCTGAGCCTCAGCATCGCAGGCGCCCTGACCGAAGTGCAGGTTCTCAGAAGCCAGCACAGCCTCGGAAGCCACGTAGTTAGGATACATGCGCTCCCAACCGCGAGGCAGCGTGCAGCCGTGGAAGATGACCTGCAAACCAAACTCATTGGCATCGGTAAGAATGTCCTCATAGAGCTGCATCATAGGCTGTTTGTCACCACCGAAGAAGTCGACCTTGATACCCAGGATACCGTTCTTCTGCATCCATGCCATCTCCTTGCGGCGGGCGCTGCTCTTGTCCATCTTTCCCTTAGGCGACTGAGGAGCATCGTTCCAGGTGCCATTGCTGTTATACCACAAGAAGAGCCCTACCCCACGCTCACGGCCGTAGCGTGCCAGCTCTTCCATTTTTTCGTAGCCTATCTGCACGTCCCACAGGGCATCGACCAGTACAGAGCGCCATCCCATAGCGGCAGAGAAGTCGATGTAGCGTTTCTGCTCGTCGAAGTTGCAACTGGGGTCCATACCGATAATCCACGACCATGAGCCCTTGCCATAGACATATTCCTTAGAAGCCTGGTACTTGGGGCGGACAACATCGTTGGTGACGGTGGTCTCAACGATAGGAGCCAGCGTGGTACCCACGGTGATGGTGCGCCAAGGGGTCTCACAGGGCAGCGCCACAGAGGCAGAGGTGGTACCGAAACCGTTCATCTCGCCCTCCTGCGGGAAACCTATCTTGTAGTTGCTGCCACCAGCGTTGAGCAGTCGGCAACCCACATAGCCGCCATCGGTGCCTGCCTCGCTGAGCAACAGCCAGCCAGCAGGAGTCTTAAACAGACAAGGGAACGTATAGCCGTTGCCCCAGCCGTTCTTGCCCATCTGGTCGTCGAGGGTGTACGACGTCTCATAAGAAGGAGAGGTACGCGCGAAGCCACCCATAGGGCCTGACTGTGGACAAAGGAAGGTAGTAGTGCCATCAGGCATCACAAAACCGCTGGCCTCGCCATTGACGACAGCCACCAGTGTCTCGCCGCCACGTCCCTTCTTGGGATAAATCTTGTAACGGTAGGCCACGTCACGCTCCGTGATGTGGAACTGGATGTCAAGCACGTGTCTGCCATTCTTCTCAAAACGGCAGACAGCCTCCGTGGCATCATAGCTGATATGGCTCTTCTTGGTGGTCTTCAGCCAGTACTCGTCGTGCTGCGTCTTGCTGTCACACCCTGCCAACGTCAGTCCGTCGGTAAAGTCGCCAATATTGGTCACCAGTCCCAGCGGCGAGGGCTTCAGGAAGGGTACACCACCCAGCGACACCTCGTAGGTGGGTTTGCCGTTCTGTACGTCGACGACGACCACCATGTCGCCCTTGGGACTTGTCAGACGCTCAGCGGCGCCTACCGTCTGCAGCATGCCAACAGTGGTCAGCAATGCTAATAGGAATCTCTTTTTCATTGTTTTTGTTGATAGTTGATAGTTAGTTACTCTCATGAATTGATGTCAGTATTTGTACGGCCTCCTCGATGGTAGGCACTTCGCTGATTACCATGGAGCGTTTGCCATTCACCTCACGGAAGTTACAGCGACGCGGATGGTGCGCTACGAAGTCCAGCAGCATTCCGAAGGCTTCGCTCTGATAGAACGGACTGTCGTTCTGGGTGACGAAGAAGAGCGTCATGCGCTGTTGTTTCAAGACAATCTTCTCACAGCCAAACAACTGTCCGAGACGGCGCAGGGGTACCACGCGCATCAGCTCTTCACCACAGGGGGGCACGGGACCGAAGCGGTCTATCAGGCGGGTGCGGTAGGCTGCCACCTGTTCGTCTGTCTGCAGGCTGTCCAGCTCCCGATAGAGCAGCATGCGCTCCGAGTCGCTGGGCACATACTGGTCGGGGAAGTAGAGCTCGAGGTCGGACTCGAGGGAAGCCTCTCCCCAAGCCTCTCCAAAAGGAGAAGGAGCAGAGGAAGTGACAGCGTTCCCCCTTTCTTTCTCTGACCCACGCTCCATACTCCCCTTCCCTTTGGAGGGGGCTGTGGGTTGGCTCTCGTTCTTGATTTCCACCACTGCCTGCTGCAGAATCTTGACGTAGGTCTCGTAGCCCAGGTCGGCAATAAAACCACTCTGCTCAGCACCCAGCAGGTTGCCGGCACCACGGATATCGAGGTCCTGCATAGCGATATGGATGCCGCTGCCCAGGTCGCTGAAGGTCTCCAAGGCCTCCAGACGTCGGCGACTCTCCTGTGGGAGGTCGGCCAATGGTGGCGCCAGCAGATAGCAGAAAGCCTTGCGATTGCCACGCCCCACACGACCACGCATCTGGTGCAGGTCGGAGAGTCCGAAGCGGTGGGCACCATTGATGATGATGGTGTTGGCGTTGGGAATGTCGATACCGTTCTCGATGATGGTGGTAGAGAGCAGCACGTCGTAGTCGTAGTTCTGGAAGTCGAAGATGATCTTCTCCAACTCCTCGGGTTTCATCTGACCGTGACCCACAGCCACACGAGCGTCGGGCACGTACTTCTGTATCATCTCACGGATGCGCGTCAGGTCGTTGATGCGTGGGTTGACAAAATACACCTGTCCGTTGCGCGACATCTCGAAGTTGATGGCATCGGCCACAATCTCCGCACTCAACGTGTGTATCTCCGTCTGTATAGGATAGCGGTTGGGCGG
>OMQN01000034.1:0-35104 GCA_900313235.1 uncultured Prevotellaceae bacterium
GGGCGACTTGGAGTTCTTGCGGTTGTACATGTACTTCAGCTGTTCGGCACTGCCCAGATAGCCGTAGTCAGCCTGTCCGCGAACAATCCAGTTGTGGGCGTTGTAGGTGAAGTCGATGCTGCCGATGGCTACGCGTCCCTTGTACTTGGTGCTGATGCCGTCCTTCTCGGCAGGGTAGGTGTTGCCGATGCTGTGGCCATAGTAGCCGCTGACACCGATGCGCAGGCCAGGAATGCTGTAGTTGTCGATGCGCACGGCAGTAGCATACTTGTTGGCTACGTCGAACTCCATGGGCGACTTGTGGCCTTTGTTAATCCAGCCTACATTGGTGAAGTTGTCTGCGTTGAGACCAGCCAGCAGCTGTGCCTCGTAGCGGAACTTGCCATAGCGGCCCCAGAAGGAGATACCCGTCTGGTGCCAGGTAGAGGGCATGATGGTGTTTTCGCCCTCTGGACGATAGACGGTAAAGAAGTTGGTGGGCTCGTGGTGGGCATTGTTCAGACCTACAGGTACCACGATATGGCCTACACGCAGGTTGGCCCAGGGCGCAAAGGTCTTCTGCAGCCAGAACTGCTCCAGCTCTACCTCGCCGCCCTTCTCGGTCTCCTGTTCCCACTCGCCGCCTTCCTCGTCTTCTTTCTCGTAGGCGATGCCCGTGCCGCCGTGCTCAAACTCTATCTCGGTGCCAAACGTCCAGCCTTTGCCAAAGTCGTAGCCCAGGTAGATGACGGCATGGGGTATGTCGAAACGGCCGTGTGAGGGGTCGTCCTTGTGTTCTTCGGGTTGACTGTAGCGACTGACGTGGTCGCTGTAGAAGTTGCGTGAGAAGACTGCCTCGCCATAGCCACCCACAGAGAGACGGCTCTGTGCGTGAGCGGTGAGCAGACAACTGGCGCAAAACAATGCTGATACAATTCTTTTCATCTTGTAGACTTTTTACCTTTGTTTTCTTTTGCGAGTGCAAAGGTAACAAGTATTAACAATTCTGACAATACCCAAAAATGATGAAAATGTGTGGAGGCTATTGCACAGTTCATGGGAAATGATTACTTTTGCAGCACTAATATATATAAATAGGTATGAAGAATGTGAAGATGTATGAGCCACAGGACCGGATGATTACGCTCATCAAGGATAACTACAGCGTGCTGCAGGCCTTGAGCAGCTTCGGCATCAATCTGGGCTTTGGCGACAAGACGGTGGAAGAGACGTGTGAACTGAATGGGGTCGACTGCTACACCTTTCTGGCGGTGGTGAACTATACCATCAATGGGCAGACCATCAGCGACAACGACGAGCGCATCAGCGTGTCTACCCTGCTGCACTATCTGGAAGCCAGTCACCGCTACTATCTTGACTTCCAACTGCCTTATATCCGCAGGGAACTGCAGGAGAGCATCAGCGAGAACGATGCGCTGGGACAGCTGATGCTGCGCTTCTATGACGAGTATGCACACGAGATACGACGCCACATGAAGTACGAGGAGAAGACGCTGTTCCCCTATGTGCAGTCGCTGCTTGACGGAAGGCCGTTGCCTAACTACACGGTGGAGATGTTCTCCAAGCACCATGAGTCGGCAGACAAGAAACTGCGCGAGTTGAAGCTACTCATTATTAAGTATCTGCCTGGCGATGCTCATCTGAACAGCAAGCTGACAGCTACGCTCTACGACATCTATAACAATGAGGAGTGGCTGCAACAGCATGCCGACGTGGAGGACCACATCTTTACACCTGCCATCCGTCGCATGGAAATGCGCCAGAAGCAGGACGACGTGACGAAGAACATCTCGTCGATGGTGTTCAAGGGGGGACAGGACTCTGGCGAGGCACTCTCGGAACGTGAGCGCGACGTGATAATCGGTGTGGTACAGGGATTGCAGAACAAGGAGATTGCCGACCGCCTGTATATCTCAGTGAACACGGTCATTACGCATCGTCGCAACATTGCACGCAAGTTGCAGATTCACTCGCCGGCAGGGCTGACCATCTACGCCATCGTCAATGGACTGGTAGACATCAGCAGCGTAAAACTTTAGACTTTGTTGACATCCACGTAGCCGTGGGTAACGGCATAGATGGTGAGGGCGGAGAGACTCTTCAGCCCTAACTTCTCCATGATGTTCTTGCGGTGGGTGACAACGGTAGACAAACCAATGTGGAGCTTGTCTGCCACCTCTTTGTTGATATAGCCTTGAACGATGAGACCCATGACCTCTATCTCGCGGCGCGTCAGAATCTGGCGCTCTCTTTCTGCCTTCATCTCGGGAGGCAGGTTGCGACCATTGCCGTGTCCGTGCTGCTGCAACTGGAGCAGGGTGTGGAGCAGCTGCTGTTCTGTCTGGTTGATATAGAGGCAGTGGAAGTCAGTCAGCTGTGTGGTCTCTTGCTGCGTGGCGGTAAGCACGATGGTCTTGCGGCGTCGCTCCATGAAGAAGGCACGCTCGCTCAGCACAATCTCTATCGATACGAAATAGTGGAAATACTGTTCGGGCTGGTTGGCTGTCAGTTCAGCAAAGGAACCCAGCGTGTCTACCTCAACCATCGGCATCACGCGCTGCAACAACTGTCTGAGTCCTATCAGTGCCAGCGTGTTGCTACTCACCACGACCATTTTGGGGTGTCCCATCATATGCATATCCATTTCTGACTGCAAATGTACGAAAAAAAAAGGAAAAAACAGTGAGACCATCCCACTTTTTTCTGTTGGGATGGTCTCAGCTTGTATAATACTCGCTATTTATGCGATGGTCAACGAATGTCGAAGAGGTTGAAAAACCCAGTCATCATAAACACCTTCTTGATGTCTTCGTTGATGTTCTCAATAACGATGCTGCCACCCTTTGCAGAGGCTTCCTTACGGATGGTGAGGAAGAGGCGCAGACCAGAAGAACTGATGTACTCCAGATCTTTGCAGTCAAGGGTGATAGTCTTGTCGGCATTCTCCAACAGCGGTACAATCTCCTGCTGAGCCTTGACAGCTGCAGGGGTGTCTAAGCGACCGCTCACGTTGGCATACATGCCTTGAGGCTTTTCTTGAATGTCAAATATCATGTTGTAAAGTGTTTTGTTGTCAATTACTTAATGAGGGCCTTGCGGGCTGCCTCAATCTCATCTTGCATGTCGTCCAGCTGAGCCTTCAACTCGTCAACAGAAGTTGCGTTGAGGTGCTCCAGAGGAGTCATAGCAGAAGCAACGGGCTGAATCTCGGGGTCGTACTGAGACAGACGGTTGGTGGCGTCGAGGATGAGGATGATACGGAAGGTTACATTGGCTGCGGTCTCGTCAGTGAAGGTGCTCAGGAACTTGTCCTTGTTCTTACAAACGACATAGAGCTGCTCAACGAGGGCTGCAGAAGCAATCTGCCAGAAGTAGTTGATGCGACCGTTCTGGTTCATAGCCTCATAGAGGGCTGAAGAGGTCTCAAAGAGTGTGCCAGCGTCTTCAATAGCCTTGAAAGAAGGATCGTCGATGTCGGCAGCCAGCTTGGTGATGGCCTTGTCGTAGTCCTCAACGGGCATCTCATAGAGAGCGGCGATGCGCTTGTCAACGTTCAGGGCGCTGAGTACGCGATATTTCTCAGCGAGGGTGGTAGCCTCGTCAGCTACTGCTGCATCGAGCAGATAGGTGGGCTTCACCTGCTTCTCTTCCTTGGTGAGAGTGATGCCGTCCTTGGTCTCCTTGACGAAGCCAGGCTGCTCCATCTTGCTGAACTCGGAAGCGATGCTGTCGAAGTGCATCTTGATGCTGGCTTCGATCTGCTCCTGCTCGAAAGACTTCAGAGAGTCGGTCTCTGTCTCGGTGTTTGCATTCTTGTTACCTCCGCATGCTGCGAAAACAATGGCTGCGAGAGCCAAGATAGTTAACTTTTTCATTTCTTGTAAAATTTAAATTATTAATAATGTTTATTTCTTTTTCATTCTTCATTCTTAACTCTTAACTCTTAACTCTTAACTCTTAACCCTTCACTCTTCACTTCCTCACGTATCTGCCTGGGCAGTCGGTAAGGAGTAGGATGATGGCGATGAGACTCATCAGCAGCAAGACAGAGAGGTTGAACCACAGTGTCTTAACATGCCAAGAGCCCACAACCTTCTGACTGGAGTAGAACGGCGCACTGCCGCAGGTGCTGAAGGGCGTCAGAAATACCAGTCCGGTACGTGGTACAAGGATGTTGTCGATGACGTCGACCATGGAATGCTGGTCGGCACCAATGACACAGTCCTCCAACTTGAGGTTATAGTTGTCGCGCTTCAACTGCTGGATGCCGTCCTTGCCGATGGTGCGCAGCAGTTTGCTAGTGACGGCCTCTCGCTTCAGCGCTAACTGGTTGCTGCGCTTGGAGAGCAGTTGTTCGGCATCCTTCATATACTGGTCGAGCGACTGGAAGCTATAGTCTCCCTGATAGGGCTGCATGCCACAGAAAGCGGTGAGGCGAGGAAGGTTGGTGCGAATCACCTTGAGGTGGTTGGCGTCGACGGCCTTGCCGCGCTGCTGTTCGTCGCGCATGGTCTGCAGCTGTGACTGCAACTCATAGAGGTAGCCCATGTTAAAGAACTGGTTCTCGTACTTGTCGCGGTCTATTTCGAAATAGTTCTTCTCGTAGTCGTTGTCAGTAAACGATGTGACAGCGAGTGCCTCGTAAGCCCAGCGTGAGGGGATGAGGTTGCCCACGAGGGGTACGTTACCCGTTGTGCTCTTGGGGGTGAGGTCAGAGAAGCTGACGACGAGTCCGCAGAGCAGTATCTGGGGGATGAGCAGCATGGGGATGCTGATATAGATGGCCACAATGGAACTGAGACACTGCGAGAGCAGCAGTCCTGTGAGGTTGGCGAGGAAGGCTGTGGTAAACAGGATGCCCCACCAGGTGAGGAACAGTCCGTGGATGCCCATCATCGTGTTGCCCACAAGGATGAACAGGAGTGTCTGTATCAGCGAGAGGGCTGCCATGAAGACAATCTTCGACCATATATAACTGCCGTATGACAGGTGCAGGAAGCGCTCACGCTTCAGCAGGGCACGGTCTTTGATGATTTCCTCGGCACTGCCGCTCATACCTGTAAAGGTGGCCACAATGACAGCCATGAAGAAATAGCTCACGAGGTTCTTGTTGTTCATCACGCTATAGCCTTCGGGTGGCGCAAAACGGGTCAGATAGCCACAGACCAATGCCAGCAGGGGAGCCTGCAGCAGGGCGATAGCCATATACTGCGTGTTGGTGACCTTGGTATGTATGGTGCGGCGCAGGAAGATGAAGAACTGCTTGAGGGCACCGGGCTTCTTCTGGTCGGAGGCGGGAACGGGACTGACTTTGACTTGTTCCAGTCCTTTCTTTTGCTGCTCCTTCATGTAAAGCTCGTGCCACTCCTGAGGTGTCGTCTTGCGATCGTCAGAGAGCTCGCCACTGCTGTTGAGGGCTTTCTCGTCGATGATGTTCAGCACAATCTCCGGATTGACATTGCCACAGGTAGGACAGGCGCTGGTCTCCGCGTCGGCATAGTTGGCTGCCTCCTTGAAATAGGTAACAGCATCGATGGGGTTACCGTCAAAGACGGGATAGCCACCTTTGTCGAGCAGCCACAGACGGTCGAAGAGCTTATAGACGTCGCTGGACGGCTGGTGAATGTTGACAACGATAAGTTTGCCTTTCAGCGTCTGCTCCTTCAAAAGGTTGATGACTTTCTCAGTGTCTGCTGACGACAAACCGCTGGTGGGCTCGTCGAGGAACAGTACCGCTGGCTCGCGGATGAGCTCCAGGGCGATGTTCAGACGCTTGCGCTGACCACCAGAGATATATTTATGGATGGGTGAACCGACCTTCAGGTCCTTGGCGGCATCGAGACCGAGGTCTTTCAGCGTCTTCATGACACGGCGGTCAAGGTCTGCGTCGCTCATACCCTCAAAGCATAATGTGGCAGTGTACCAGAGGTTCTGGTAGACGGTGAGCTCCTCGATGAGCAAGTCGTCCTGTGGCACAAAACCGATGAGGGCCTTGGTGGCTGGTTCTGTGATGCTGTGGCCGTTGATGGTGATGGAACCCTGTTGGGGGACCAGCGTGCCGTTGAGCAACGACAAGAGGGTGGTCTTACCCGTTCCGGAACCGCCCATGATGGCTAACAGTTCACCATTGTGCAGCGTGAAGCTGAGGTCGTGCATGCCGTTGTCGCTGTTGGGGAAACGGAAGTTGATGTCGCGACCGCAGAAGGTGACGGACTGTGTGGCTTGGTCGCCCTGTCCGTAGCTGCTGATGATAGACGAATAGTAGACGGGTTTGCCGCTGGCGCTCTTGAGAACACTGCTCTGCAACCATACCTGGTAGGTGCCTGAAAGCACGGGGATGTCGTTGAGCAGTACGGTGTCGTGGCCCATATAGGTGAAGAGCAACAGACCTGTAGAAGGGTCCAGGAGCGTCTTCAGCACACCATCGAAATGATTGAGATGGTGAAGGATGATATAGTCAGAAGGCTTGTTGTTGACATAGTCCAGATAGCAGTTGTAGTGCTCTTCGGAGATGCCGAATATCTGAGCCATCGTCTTGAAGATGGCTTCGGCCCGTAGGCCGTCATCGCTACAGAACTCCATGAGGCGGAGCAGCAACAAGGACTCTTCTGTGGAACGGATGTTGCCGTGAAGGGTAGAGCAGATGCTGCTGACAGTAGCTGCTGTGTCCAGGTCGTCACTCATCTCATAAGCCATGCGCATGTCACTATAGAGATCGAGATAGATGTCTATATTGCGAATGCCAAAATGACGACGAAGATAGCTGACGAGCATGTCTTTTGCCCGTTGTTCATCCACCTGTTCTTCTTTGCCGAAGAGGGCAAACAAACTGATGAAACTGGATAATATGATGTCTGTCATTTGTTTTGATGGCCCATCAGATGATGATGGAATATATATATTGTTTGCAAAATTATTAAAAATCTCAGACTAGGGTCTTCTACACGCAGTTAAAAAACATTAAATAGGGCGCAATTAGCCTTGTATTACTGAAGACTTATCGAATTTCTTGCGTAGAGTCAGCACATTTTTGCCATCAATGCGCTCATAGGTGATACTGTCCATCAGTTGTCGGACCAGATGGATACCCAAACCGCCAATAGGACGCTCTTCAGCACTCAAGGTGGTGTCGACATCCTCCTTGGCTGTGGGGTCAAAGGGAGTGCCACTATCAGTGATGGTGAACTGTAACTGGTCGGCAATGGTTACGGCCTCAATGGTAACGTCGCCTACGGTATCTGCGGGATAGGCGTAACTCATCACATTGACAACGGCTTCCTCCATTGCAAGATTCATCTGGATGGCTACTGCCATATCCATGCCGACTTCTTCACACACCATGTCAACAAAATCGGCCAATTGAGGCACTTGTTGGATGTCATTGGTAAGAGTAATGCTGTGTTGCATACGATTAAATTTTCATATTTGGCTACAAAGATAGGAATAATTCACGAATATTTCGTATCTTTGCACCTGATTTTTTAAGAAAGATGCAAAAATATTTTATTCAGATACTTTGTGGGCTGTTATTGCCACTTATGGCAACAGCTCAGAAACACACCGATTTCGTAGGTGTTTCACTGGCGCAGAGTCCCGAAGAGTTGACAGCAAAACTTGTGGAGAAGGGACTGCAGCGCGACTATAGCAACAGTTTCTCAGGACGCATAGCTGGTCTTGAGGTCTGGCTGAGCATAGGGGCGAACAAAGATACGACAGGATGTAGCCACTTGGTGCTGACGACTCGCAAGCAGCAGGGTGTCAGTCTGCATGAAGACTATGTGGCGCTGATGAAGTGGATGCAAAAGCACTACGGCAAGCCCACGTGGGAGTCGACAGTGCGTAGTCACCGCTTTGCGCGCTGGTATATAGACTACGACCACGACATCGTGATGATTGCTACGGCACAGTCGGCAGTAGAGATATGGTTCTATGAGAATCACAGTGTGCGCAACATCGACTACTACTCCATATTGAAGTATTGTGAGCGCAATCCCAATGATGACGTACCTTACTATACGGCAGAGGAGCAGGTGACATGGAAGAGTACGGCGCCTCCTGAGGTTAGCAAGAAAAAGATTTCCAAGCGCCGTAAGGCTTCACGCCGCCATCGTACCAAGAGGGCGAAGAGTCGCAGGCGTCGCCGTTAGTTGGCTTTTGGCTTTTGGCTTTTGGCAATTGGCAATTGGCTTTTGGCTAACAGCCAACAGCTACTCCATAGGGAACAGACCGTAGAGCTTGGCGTCAATCATGTCGGTGACTTGCTGGAAGTGCTCGGCATTCTCGCCAAACTTGCAGGTGTCGCCCTCAATGATGATGAGCTGCCCTTTGTAGGTGCTAATCCACTCTTCATAGCGCTTTGACAGACCTTCCAGGTAGTCCAGACGCATCGTTTGTTCGTATTCGCGACCACGCTTCTGAATCTGTGCTACAAGGGTGGGGATGCTCGAACGGATGTAGATCATCAGGTCTGGAAGCTTTACCAGCGACATCATCAGATCGAAAAGGTCGGTATAGTTGGCAAAGTCGCGGTCGGACATCATGCCCTGACCATGCAGGTTGGGGGCGAAGATGCGGGCATCCTCAAAGATGGTGCGGTCCTGGATGATGGTGTCTTTCGACTTGGAAATCTCTACCACCTCCTTGAAACGCTTGTTAAGGAAATACACCTGCAGGTTGAACGACCAGCGAGGCATGTCGGCATAGAAGTCAGCCAGATAGGGGTTGTTGTCGACGGGTTCGAAACGAGGTGTCCATCCATAACGGTGGGCCAGCATCTTGGTCAGTGTGGTCTTGCCACTTCCGATGTTTCCTGCTACTGCGATGTGCATATCTTGTAGATTAAAGATTAAACATTAAAAATGAAACATTAGACGTTGTCTGGGAACAGCCCGAAGAGATTGCTGTCGATGCGGTCGATAATCTGGGCCAGGTCCTTGGGGTTGTTGAGATAGTCCAGCTGGTCTTTCTCGACGGTCATCACCTTACCAGGATACTTGTGGTAGATGAAGTCATCGTACCGCTTGTTGAGGTTCTGCAGATATTCCAGTTGGATGCTCTGCTCGTACTCACGGCCACGCTTCTGGATGTTCCCTACCAGATGGGGGACAGAGGCGCGGAGGTAGATCATCAGCTCTGGCGGACGGACAATGGTCATCATCTGGTCGAAGAGCTCCATGAAGGTTTCGTAGTCGCGGTCGGAGAGGTGACCCATGGCCTTGTTGTTCTCCATAAAGACGTAGACGCCTTCGTAGATGGTGCGGTCTTGGATGATGGTGTGGTCGGCTTTGGCAATGTCTATCAAGTCACGAAAACGCTCCTTCAGGAAGTATACTTCCAAATTGAAGGACCAACGGTAGATGTCGCGATAATAGTCTTCGAGATAGGGGTTGTGGTCAACAGCCTCAAAGCGTGCCTCCCACCCGTAGTGTTTGGCTAGCAGTTGGGTCAGTGTCGACTTTCCGCTTCCTATATTTCCTGCTACTGCAATGTGCATTTTCTTAGATTTAATGGCACAAAAGTACAAAAAAAATCGGCAATCGAAAAAGATTACCGATTTTAATTGGTTGTTATTTGAATTTTTTAAATGTTCTACGACAGGAAGCCAAGTATGGCACCAGCAGCAACGGCTGAACCGATGACACCTGCCACATTGGGACCCATAGCATGCATGAGCAGGAAATTGTGGCGGTCGTACTCCAGTCCGAGGTTGTTGGAGATGCGGGCTGCCATAGGTACGGCACTCACACCTGCATTACCAATCAGCGGATTGAGCTTCTTGTCCTTCGGCAGGAAGATGTTCATCAGTTTAACGAAGCAGACACCACTCATGGTGGCAATGATGAAGGCTCCGGCACCAATGGCGAAGATGTAGATGGTGTTCATCGTGAGGAACTCTGAAGCCTGCGTGGAACAGCCTACCGTCAGTCCTAACAGCATGACAACGATATCGTTCAGTGCAGCGCCAGCAGTCTTAGCCAGACGGGTGGTCTTACCACTCTCCTTCAGCAGGTTGCCAAAGAACAGCATACCCAGCAAGGGCAGGCCTGAGGGGACGATGAACGTGGTAAGCAGCAGTCCCACGATGGGGAAGAGAATGCGCTCGGTCTGCGATACCTGGCGGGCGGGCTTCATCTTGATGAGACGCTCCTTCTTGGTGGTGAGCAGACGCATCAAAGGGGGCTGGATGAGTGGCACCAGAGCCATATACGAATAGGCACATACGGCGATGGCTCCCATCAGGTTCGGCGACAACTTGCTGCTGAGGAAGATGGCCGTAGGACCGTCGGCACCACCGATAATGGCGATACCTGCTGCCTGGTTGGGTTCGAAACCTAATGCCAAGGCAAACATATAGGCACCAAAGATACCAAACTGGGCGGCAGCTCCGATGAGCATCAACTTCGGGTTGGCCAACAGGGCCGAGAAGTCGGTCATGGCACCAATACCCAAGAAGATGAGAGGAGGATACCAACCCTGGCGCACACCTTGGTAGAAGATGTTCAGCACTGAGTTGTCTTCATAGAGACCAATCTCCAAACCGGCATCGGCACGGAAGGGGATGTTGCCGAGAATGATACCCAAGCCAATGGGAACAAGCAACAGTGGTTCGAAATCCTTCTTGATGGCAAGCCAAATGAAGAAGGCGCCAACTGCTATCATGATGAGGTTTCCTGCCGTCACGTTGGCAAAACCTGTGTAGGTCAGGAACTCATTGAAGTTTTCTACGATAAATTGCCACATAATTGTCAATTTTCAATTATCAATCATCAATTTAACCGATGGTCAGCAGTACACTGCCTTCCATGACTGAATCGCCAGGGGTGACATTGATAGCAGTAATGGTGCCTGCATATTCGGCCTCGATGTTGTTCTGCATCTTCATGGCCTCCAGGACAACGACGACATCACCCACATTGACGGTGTCGCCAACCTTTACATTGATGCTGGTGATGGTACCAGGCAGAGGAGCTTTGACAGGATTGCCACTGACGGCACCCTGTTGTGCGGGCTGAGCGGGCTTGGCAGCTGTCTGCACAGGAGCAGCAGCGGCTGGCTTGGGAGTCTCAACCTTGGGTTTGACAATCGTGGGATGCTTGGCGGCATTGATGGGACGCTGCATCTCTACCTCAAAGGGAATGCCATTGACGTTGACCTTGGCAATGTTGCCTTCTACTTCCTCGATTTCTACTTCGTAGTCGACACCTTGTACTTTATATTGATATTTGTTCATATCTCTAAACTCTAAACATTAAACGCTTTTTTTACTTTAACTCTGGGCCAGTGGGAATCTTCATGGTTTGTGGCATAGAAGGAAGAATAGGAGAGTGGAACTGGGTCATCTGACTGTATTCGTCATCCCATTCTGTATCTTTCGACTTGATGGTGATGACGCCAGACTCAACATCATGGACATCGTCCTGATACTGTTTCAGTGCCATACCGATAACGGCCATATATACTTCCTTGTCGATACCCTTGGTCTTCAAGCCTTCCTGTAGGATGACACCAGTCTTGTGACCAACTTCCAAGGTCATTTCAACGGTCTTGGTGATAGGCTTGATAGGCTGGTGGTGAACTACTTTCTTCGCTGTCTCCATGTGGCGCATCAATAGGCCAAAGAGGGTGAAGGTAATCCATAGCAGTGCCAAGCAGAAGAAGACAATGCTCATAGCCATGATAGCCATGCCGACACCATAGGGGTCTTCACGTTTGAATTTCTCTATCTTCGACTCGCTGACTACCGTCTGGTTTTGTATTCCTGGTGTCACACGGTCGGCAGACTTTACTTCCCAGTCGTTACGCGTACCATTGTTTGCTATGCGGGCAAATGACTGGTCGGCAGCTATTACAGGCACTGTGATAGAGTCGATGAGTTGGGTGGCATTACCATTGTAGAGGGCTATCCATGTAGGTTGGGTAGCATCAATAGGCACAGAGAGATGCAGCGCTCCTTGGGCAGGATTGCTGCCGAGTTGAAAGACGACAAACTGTCGACCACTCAGGTTGGTGCGGGTGTCGCCATTGGGAATCTGGCTCATGCGCTTGACACGCTCTGGCACACTCATCTTCTTGTCGAGTACGGAACGGTCTGTCGTGACATACATCCCACGGATGTTGTACGTGGAGTGGGAGATATTGGCTATTTCTACCCACGCATGGCGTTCTCCGTATTCATCAATCAGACTGTTCTCATTGTGTGTCATCACCTCGTTCAACTTAATGCTGGCATCCATCTGTGCCAACATCGGTAGCGAGGTCAAGGCCACAATTACCCCCGTTAGGAGTCTTAGTTTTTTCATTTGTCTGTTTAAATTAGTACGTGTATTATTAGTTCTATAGTGTTAGTTATCCACAGAAGAAGAGTACCACTATCTGGGCAGTGAAGATGCGCAGGAACATCGACAGCGGATAAACCGTTGAATAGCCGATGGCCGGTGCCTCCTTCGAGCAGATGCTGTTGGCGAAAGCCAATGCAGGGGGATCGGTATAAGTACCTGCCAGCATACCCATAATGGTGAAGTAGTTGAACTTGTAGCGCAGACGTGCTATCGGACCTACAATCAGGATGGGAATAACCGTGATGAAGAAGCCCGTAAGGACGTAGAGCAGTCCGTCGCCTTGTACGACAGTCTCAAAGAATCCTGCTCCAGCCTTGATGCCTACGCTGGCAAGGAAGAGTACTAAGCCTATCTCGCGCAACATCATATTTGCCGAGGTCGTCGTATAGGTGACCAGATGTATTTTATAGCCATAGCGGCCAATCAAAATAGCAATAATCAGCGGACCTCCGGCAATACCCAACTTCATGGGGACTGGCATGCCGGGGAAGGCTATGGGCAGAGAACCAAAGATGATACCCAGAATGATACCGACAAAGATGGTCGCAATATTGGGAGTATCCAGACGGCGGATGCTGTTACCCATCTTGTTGGCTACACGGTCTACGGCATCCTCAGGACCTACTACCATAATTCGGTCGCCTACCTGCAGTGGCAGTGATGCACTTGCAAAGATGTCCATGCCCTGACGTGTTACGCGTGTCACATTGACGCCGTGCATGCTTGAGAAGTGCATGGATGCCAATGACTTACCGTTGATTTTGGGATTGGTAATCAGAATACGCTTTGACACCAACGGCTGGTCTGACTGTTCGAAGTCGATATCGAGCTTAGGACCGATAAAGGCTGTGATAGCCTCCTGGTCAGCCTCTGCACAGACGATAAGCATCTGGTCGCCCATGTGGAAAATGGTGTCGCGGTTAGGAATAGACAACTCACCATTGTGCACAATGCGTGAAACGACGAAGTCGCGCATGAGGAAGTCGTGAACCTGCAGAAGGGTCTTGCCCTCCAGGTATTTGTTGCTGACTTCCAGATGCATCTTATAAGGTTTCTTGTTGGCGCTGGTTTCCTCGAGGGCACTCAACTCTGCCTCTTCACGTTCCAACTTGATCTTGCAAATATACCTTATTAATATAGTAGCACCAATGATGCCCAACACACCTAAGGGATAGGCACAGGCATAGGCGGAAGCAATCTGTGGAGCGTTCTGCCCGAAGACACTGCCTAGGGCTTCGTTAGCAGCACCAAGACCTGGGGTATTGGTCACAGCGCCATAGAGCGTGCCTACCATCATGGGCAGGTTGTTGGCATTGGAGGTGTCGAAGAAAATGTAATAGCAGGCAAACATGACGACGATGTTCAGCATAATGGCTGTTGTAGCCAGTAAATTCAGTTTTACACCTGCTTTTCCGAAGCTCTCAAAGAAACCGGGACCTACCTGCATACCTATCATGAATACAAATAGGATGAGTCCGAAGTCTTGAATGAATGTGAGAATGGGTGTGGGGGCGGTAAAACCAATATGACCAGCAATGATACCAGCGAACAATACAAATGTAACACCCAGAGAAATACCACCAATTTTAATCTTTCCTAAATACACTCCGATAGCGATGACGATGGCATATAACATCGCTATATGAGCTACAGAGTCAGTCCTCGTAAATAAATCCTCTAACCATTGAAATGATTCCATAACATACCTATTTATTATATTTGCGTGCAAAGGTACAAAGAATTTGCGCAATAGCCGCATTTTTGTGCAACATTTTTTGATAAAAACGAAATATTTATTAAATCTTTCGTCAGTTCAGAATTATTTGTTACCTTTGCAATCAGATATAACTTAGAACAACTTATATAATAAACACTTTTTATGGCAAACAAAGAGAAACTCTTTACTGAGTTTACCGCGCCTACCACTCAAGAGTGGTTGGACAAAATTGAAGTCGACCTAAAAGGAGCTGACTTTCAAAAGCGCTTGGTATGGAGAACAAATGAAGGTTTTAACGTACAGCCATTCTATCGTCGAGAGGACTTAAAGGACTTGAAGGCAGTCGATTCACTGCCAGGCGAATTCCCCTATGTACGTGGTAACAAAAAAGACAACAACCTGTGGTTTGTCCGTCAGGACATTGTTGTCGACGATGCTAAAGCGGCTAACGCAAAGGCGCTGGATATCTTGAACAAGGGTGTTGACTCGCTGGGTTTCAAGATTTCTGGTAAAGATGTTAGCGCTGCGTTCATCGCTACTTTGCTGGACGGCATTTTCCCACAGTATGTGGAGCTGAACTTCAAGACCTGTCAGCGCCATTGCGTAGAACTGGCAGAAATCTTAGTGGCTTATTTCAAGGAAAAGGGTTATCCCTTGGCAGAACTGAAGGGTAGCATCAACTTTGACCCCATGGAGAAAATCCTCAAGAAGGGTAAGGATGTGACTCCCGTATTGGCTCAGGCAAAGTCTCTCATAGAGGCGCTGAAGGAACTGCCTGGCTATCGCTGCATCAATGTCAACAGTGTGTCGCTGAATAATGCCGGCGCCTATATCTACCAGGAGTTGGGCTATGCGCTGGCTTGGGGTGCTGAGTACCTGAATATACTCACTGAGGCAGGTGTCAGTGCTTGCGAGGCTGCCAAGCGCATTAAGTTTAATATGGGTGTCTCTGAGAACTACTTCATGGAGATTGCTAAGTTCCGTGCTGCCCGTATGCTGTGGGCACAGATTGTCCGCCAGTTTGTTGGCGACGAGGCATTGAACTGTACCTGTTCTCAGATGCATGTCTGCGCTATCACCTCTGAATATAACCAGACCTTGTTCGATAGCTATGTCAACCTGCTGCGTTCACAGACAGAGACGATGTCGGCAGCACTAGCCAACGTTGACTCTATCGTGGTGACTCCGTTCGACAAGCCTTACGAACAGCCCACTGAGTTTGCGGAGCGTATTGCCCGCAACCAGCAGTTGCTGCTGAAGGAAGAGGCTCATTTTGATAAACTTGTCGATGTATCTGGTGGTTCTTATACCATTGAGCACTTGACGGACGCCATTGCACAGGAAGGTTGGAAACTGTTCCTCGCCGTAGAGGAGGCTGGTGGCTTCTTAGCTGAGGCCTTGAAGGGTAATATCGTCAATGCCATCAATGCTTCTAACGACAAGCGTCACGCAGCTGCTGCCACCCGTAAGGAGTTTATCCTGGGTACCAACCAGTTCCCCAACTTCACCGAGTGAGGCTGGCGAACTGCCCCAGCTCAACACTGCCCGTCTGGCTTCCGAGTTCGAGACCCTGCGCCTTGCTACTGAGAAGGCCAAGAAACAGCCTATCGCCTTCATGCTGACCATCGGCAATCTGGCTATGCGCCAGGCTCGTGCCCAGTTCTCTTGCAACTTCCTTGCTGCAGCAGGCTACAAGGTAATGGACAACCTCGGCTTCAAAACTGTCGAAGAGGGTGTTGACGCCGCTCTGGAGGCCAACGCCGACATCGTGGTCATCTGTTCATCAGATGATGAGTATGCTGAGTATGCCATCCCCGCCTTCCAGTATCTCAACGGTCGCGCCATATTCATCGTTGCTGGCGCTCCCGCTTGCTCGGAAGACCTCAAGGCCGCCGGTATTGAGAACTTCATTCATGTTAAGTCTAACCAGCTCGAAACGCTCAAGGCGTACAATGCTAAACTCGGAATCTAATTATGGCACGTAAGAATTTTAAAGATATTGATATCTATGCTGGCATCCAACAGAAGAATGGCCAGCAGTGGCAGCAGGAGAATGGCATCAGCGCTAACTGGCGTACGCCCGAGCAGATTGACATTCAGCCCGTATATACCAAAGAAGACTTGGAAGGTATGGAACATCTCGACTTCGCTGCCGGTATTCCTCCTTATCTTCGTGGTCCGTACTCTATGATGTACCCCTTCCGTCCGTGGACTATCCGTCAGTATGCCGGATTCTCTACTGCTGAAGAGTCAAATGCTTTCTATCGCCGTAACCTGGCATCTGGTCAGAAGGGACTGTCTGTTGCCTTCGACCTGCCGACACACCGTGGTTACGACCCTGACAATGCCCGTGTGGTAGGTGATGTGGGTAAGGCTGGTGTAAGTATCTGTAACGAGGAGAACATGAAGGTGCTCTTCAGCGGTATCCCCTTGAATAAGATGTCTGTCTCTATGACCATGAATGGTGCTGTGCTGCCTATCCTGGCATTCTACATCGTAGCAGGTTTGGAGCAGGGCGCTCAGCTCGAGGAGATGGCAGGAACTATCCAGAACGATATTCTGAAGGAGTTCATGGTGCGTAACACCTATATCTATCCCCCTGCATTCTCCATGAAGATCATCGCTGACATCTTCGAGTATACCTCACAGAAGATGCCGAAGTTCAACAGCATCTCTATCTCTGGTTACCACATGCAGGAGGCTGGTGCTACTGCTGACATTGAGTTGGCATACACTCTGGCCGACGGTATGGACTACCTGCGCACTGGTGTCAATGCCGGTATTGACGTCGATGCCTTCGCTCCTCGTCTATCATTCTTCTGGGCTATCGGTATGAACCACTTTATGGAGATTGCCAAGATGCGTGCTGGTCGTCTGTTGTGGGCAAAGATTGTGAAGAGCTTCGGTGCCAAGAATCCGAAGTCACTGGCTTTGCGTACCCACTCTCAGACCTCTGGTTGGTCACTTACCGAGCAGGACCCCTTCAACAACGTGGGTCGTACCTGTATTGAGGCTATGGCTGCTGTGTTGGGTCACACCCAGTCGCTGCACACCAATGCCCTTGATGAGGCTATCGCTCTGCCTACCGACTTCTCTGCTCGTATCGCTCGTAATACCCAGATCTATATCCAGAACGAAACTAAGGTGTGCAAGCAGATTGACCCATGGGCAGGTTCTTACTATGTGGAGACCCTGACCAATGAACTGGTTCACAAGGCTTGGGAGCATATTCAGGAAATTGAAAAACTGGGTGGTATGGCTAAGGCTATCGAGACTGGTCTGCCCAAGATGCGTATCGAGGAGGCTGCAGCCCGTACTCAGGCTCGTATTGACTCTGGCGTTCAGACAATTGTAGGTACTAACAAGTATCGTCTGGAGCACGAGGATCCTATCGATATCCTCGAGGTCGACAACACTGCTGTGCGCAAGCAACAGGAGGAGAGTCTGAAGGAGGTCCGCAGCAAGCGCGACGAGGCTGCATGCCAAGCTGCCCTGAAGGCCATCACGGATTGTGTTCGCGACTTCAAGGAAGGCCGCAAGAGCGAGAACAACTTGCTCGACCTGGCTGTCAAGGCTGCTCAGCTGCGTTGTACTTTGGGTGAGATTTCAGATGCCTGCGAAGAAATTGTAGGCCGTTATAAAGCAGTAATCAGAACCATTTCAGGCGTGTATAGTTCAGAATCAAAGAATGATAAGGACTTCGAGTTGGCTTGCAAGCTGACTGACGAGTTCGCAGAGAAGGAAGGTCGCCGTCCTCGTATCTTCATTGCTAAGATGGGTCAGGATGGTCACGATCGTGGTGCAAAGGTAGTTGCTACGGGCTATGCCGACTGTGGCTTCGACGTAGATATGGGTCCCTTGTTCCAGACTCCTGCCGAGGCTGCCCGTGAGGCTGTTGAGAACGATGTCCATTGCGTTGGTGCCTCTTCACTGGCCGCAGGTCACAAGACACTGATTCCTCAGCTGATTGAGGAACTGAAGAAGCTGGGTCGTGAGGATATCATGGTTATCGCTGGTGGTGTTATCCCTGCCCAGGACTACGACTTCCTGTACAAGGCAGGCGTTGCCGCCATCTTCGGTCCTGGTACTTCAGTGGCTAAGGCTGCTGTGGAGATGATGAAGATTTTGCTCGACAAAGAGTAATTGTCTATGATACAAGGAGTCCCTGTCCAATACGGGCAGGGACTCCTTTTTTTTGTTCGTTTAATCAACGTTACTTATACTTCAACCCCATATTATAAAGGATAAAGCTATAGATGTCGGCCTGTTCCTCCAGAACTTTGGCGAGAGGCTTGCCACCGCCATGTCCGGCCTTGGTGTCAATGCGTATAAGCACGGGGTTATTGCCCACATGACACTCCTGCAGGGTGGCTGCAAACTTAAACGAGTGAGCAGGAACCACACGGTCGTCGTGGTCGGCAGTGGTAACCAGTGTTGCAGGGTAGGAGGTGCCCTTCTTCAGGTTGTGCAAGGGTGAATAGCCTTTCAGGTATTCGAACATTTCCTTGGAGTCCTCGCTGGTGCCATAGTCTGAGGCCCAGTTCCAGCCAATGGTGAACTTATGGTAGCGCAACATATCCATGACGCCCACTTGTGGGATGGCTACACGGAACAAGTCAGGACGCTGTGTCATGCAGGCACCTACGAGTAATCCACCATTCGAACCGCCTACGATAGCTAGCTTCTCTTTTGAGGTATAGCCCTCGCTAATCAAGTATTCGGCAGCACTGATGAAGTCGTCGAAGACGTTCTGCTTCTGCATCTTCGTACCTGCTAAATGCCACTCCTCGCCATACTCGCTACCGCCGCGCAGATTTACCTGCGCATAGATGCCGCCCTGCTCCAGGAATGGTATGCGTGTAGCTGAGAAACTTGGTCCCAGCGGAATATTGAAACCACCATAGCCGTAGAGGAAGACAGGATTCTTGCCGTTGAGCTTCACCCCTTTCTTATACGTAATAAACATAGGTACGCGCGTACCATCTTTACTTTGAAAGAACAACTGCTTGCTCTCATAGTCCTGTTGGCGGAATTTTACGTTGGGCTGTGCATAGAGCGTGCTCTCGTTCTTCGCCATGTCATAGCGGTAGATGGTGCCAGGCATGGTAAACGAGGTAAAGGTATAGAAGCATTCGGGTTGTTTCTCGTCGCCCGTAAAGCCCACACTACCTACCATCGGCAGTTTGACTTCGTGGCGCATCTTGCCGTCCAAGCCATAGATGAATGCATGGTCACAAGCATCTTGCGCATAGGTCAGAATGAACTGACGGTTAATGACATCGACACTGCCTAATACGTTCTTCTGTTCGGGGATAAACTCCTTCCAGTCGTTGATGCCCGGCTTGCGGACGTCTGCCACCATGATGCGCCCCTTGGGGGCTCCGTAGTTGGTGTAGATGTAGATGGTGTTACCTTCGTTATAGACGGGACTGTACTGGTAGTCCATATTGTCGGTGAGTTGGATGAACTGTGAGTCCTTCTGGCGTAAGTCGCGAACAAAAAGATTGTTGCCTGCTCCAGCTCCTGCTTCGTACATATACATGAGTGTCTCCTCTTCGTTGACACTCAACTCATAGAAGCGCTTGGGCTGTGTGGGGTTCTGATAGAACAGCACATCCTCCGACTGCGGCGTACCCATCTTATGGTAGTAGATCTTCATGCCCTCGTTGACGTTCGAGAACTCCTTGCCTTCGGTGGGACGATCGTATGCGCTGTAGTAGAAACCATCGCCCTTCCATGCTGCACCCGAGAACTTTGCCCACTCGATGTGGTCGTTGGTGAGTTGTCCCGTCTTCAGGTCGATGACATAGAACTCTTGCCAGTCAGAACCGGAACGAGAGATGGAGTATGCTGCCCATTTGCCGTTGTTCGCAAAGTAGACACCCTTCAGTGCTACCGTCCCGTCTGTACTTAACTTGTTGGGGTCCAGGAAGACGCGTGGCTCTCCGCCCAACTTGTCAGTGACATACATCACGTATTGGTTCTGCAGACCGTCGTTCTTATAGAAGTACCACTTGCCGTGGCGTTTTCTGGGGGCACCGATCTTCTCGTAGTTGGCCAACTCTGTCAGACGCTTCAGCAGCTTGCCACGGAAGGGAATGCGAGCGAGGTAATCAGTCGTCACCTTGTTTTCTGCCTCTACCCAGGCAGCAGTCTGTGCAGAGGTGTCGTTTTCTAACCAACGGTAAGGGTCACTGACTTTAGTGCCAAAGTATTCGTCTACTGTGCCGTCTTTCGCGGCTTTTGGATAATGCAAACTCTGTGCAGTCATCTGTGTTGTGGCTATGGTTGCCATGATAGTAAAAAGAATCTTTTTCATAATAGGTGTTTTTTTCCTGCTGCAAAATTATAAAATAATTATCAATTATCAATTGTCAATTATCAATTATTTCGTATCTTTGCAGCAAATTCTACAACCACTATGAGTAACGTTAAGCGAATTGTATTGACAGGTGGACCGTGTGCAGGTAAGACGACTGCTCTGGTGCGCATCATCGAACACTTCTCTAATCTGGGCTTTAAGGTATTTACTGTGCCCGAAGTTCCTACAATGTATAGTCAGGGAGGCTGGAGCTACTTGACGCCTAATCGCAATCTCTATTATGAGGGCGAGTTAGCCATCTTACAGACACAGCTGGCGCTGGAGGATAGTTTTATGCGCTTGGCAGAGACGTGTATCAATCCAACCTTTGTGGTTTGTGACCGTGGTACTCTTGATATCTCCGCATATATCTCTCCAGAGATGTGGATTGAGTTGTGCCAGAAATGCGGTACCACACCCAATGAGCTCAAGGATCGCTACGATGCTGTTCTGCACCTGGTCTCTGCTGCCGATGGCGCTGAGCAATATTATACCACTGCTACCAACTCCACCCGCTATGAACAGGCTAACGAAGAGGGTCTGCAGCTGGCTCGCGACTTGGACAAGAAGGTCAACAAGGCATGGACGGGTCATCCCCATCTGCGTGTCATCAACAACCACGATGACTTCGATGCTAAGCTGAACCGTGTCATTTTGGAAATATCCAATGTGCTGGGCATTCCACAACCCATCGAAGAAGAACGCGTCTATCTTGTAGAACTCACTGGCGAACTGCCTGATTGCATCGAGAGCGAGATCACGCAAACCTATCTGGTGGCAGACCCTGGTGTGGAGGTGCGTTTGCGCCGTCGCTGCTGGGGTGGCGAGGTCGTCAATGTCCACAAGACCAAGAAGCGCGTGTCGCAAACAGAGTATCTGGAGACTGAACGCCAGGTCAGCAACGCCCTCTACGAGTCCTTGCTGCAACAGGCAGACCCCTACCGCTCTACCATTCGTAAGACCCGCCGCTCATTCATCTGGAAAGGTCAGTATTTTGAGATAGACTTTTTCCACGAACCCGTCGACAACCTCATGGTGTTGCAGACCAAGGGTGTCGCTGAGCAGGAAAATGTAAACTTCCCGCCGTTCATCAAGGTTCTGCAGGATATCACTGGCAACAAAAAATATTATAACTATAACATAGCACTACGCAGATGAAGAAACTTTTTACCTTGCTTTTCTTGGTGGTTGCCATATCCACCATGATGGCTCAGACAGCACGAGATGAGATAAAGGCTAACCCTTGGTTAGCTGGTTCTAACTATGTTGACTACGACCGTCAGCTGCCTGATTTCAAGTATACAGCAACCCCGGCTGGCTACGTTCCTTTCTACTTTACCCATTATGGTCGTCATGGTTCTCGTTGGCTCATTGGCGACGATATCTATGAGCGTGTGCTGAAGCCATTGCGGAAGGCTGCCCAACAGGGCAAGTTGTCGGATGTCGGTCAGCAGACACTGAATCAGCTGGAGCAGTTTAACAAGACCACCTATAAGCGCCTTGGCGACCTCACAACAGTTGGTGAACGTCAGCACCATGGCCTTGGTAAGCGCATCGTTGAGCATTTCCCGGAGATTTTTAAAAGCAAGGGTGTCGCCATTGATGCACGCAGCACGGTTGTTACCCGTTGTGTCCTGTCAATGGTTGCCGAGTGTGAGGAGTTTATGGCTGCCAATCCTACTGCACGCATCCATAATGATGTCAGCGAGAGTTTGCAGTATTATCTGAATCAGCCGCGTGAGGGCAAGGTTAAGGAGGCCCGCGATAATATGGACAGAAGTTTCCTGTCTGCCTATACTGAACGTAAGACTCATCCTGTGCGACTCATGAAGGTACTCTTCAACGATGTCCGCTGGGCTGCCGACAGTATCAACCAAGGTGCCTTGATGCGCAACCTTTTTGAGGTGGTTATCAATATGCAGAGCCACGATGATGGCATCGATATGCTAAACCTCTTTACCAATGACGAGCTCTACGACCAGTGGTCCATCACTAACGTCAGCTGGTATCTGCGCTATGCCAACGCTCCTCAGTCGAATAACGTCTTGCCGTTCAGCCAGTACAACCTGCTGAAGAATTTCATTGAGACTGCTGACAGTTGCGTAGCTATAGGTAAGCCTCAAGCCACCCTGCGTTTTGGCCACGAGGTGTGTGTCATGCCGCTGGCCTGTCTGATGGAACTGGGCACCTGTAATGCCAGCATCAACGACCTCGAACAGCTGGACCGTTATTGGCAGAACTACAAGATATTCCCCATGGCTTCTAATATCCAGCTTATCTTCTATAAACCCAAGAGTGGGCAGGGCGATATCCTTGTCAAGGCACTTCTTAACGAACGTGAGGTTACTCTTCCTGTAGAGCCTACAGGTACACCTTATTATTATAAGTGGACAGCCCTGCGCAAATACTGGACAGAGAAACTGGCTAATTTCTGATTCGGTTTTTACTCTTTACGTCTCCCCGTTGGCTGAATAAAATGAGGCGTTTGCTGAAAGAGATGGGTGGGCGATTAAACGATTCATACCTTTGTTGCGTCTTAATAACAGAACAACGAACAAAAAGTATAACCTTTTAAAAAGCAAAAGTATGAAGAAAATTGTTTTAATGATGGTAGCCCTCCTGTCAATGACAGCAGTACAGGCCCAAGAGAGTAACAACCAGCAGAGTGAGCATCATTTCCGTGGTCCCCGACAGATGACTCCCGAACAGGTGACTGAGCGTATGACCAACAATCTTAAGTTGACTGACGAGCAGAAAACCAAGGTTTTGGCACTGAATAAGGAGTATGAACAGGTGATTGGCGGCCCAGGCATGCGTGGTCCTCGTCCAGGCAGAGACAATGGTGAGGCTCAGAACGGACAGCAGCGTCCGGAGCGTCCTCAGCTGACTGACGAGCAGCGTGAAGCAATCAAACAGCGTATGGAGAAGTATCAGGAATATGAGAAGAAACTGCAGGAGATACTTACAGAAGATCAGTATAAGCAGTATCGTGAGTCTCGTCCCGGCCGTCGTGGATTTGGTCGCGGTTTCGGTGGTGGCCGTCCTGGCGGACCTGCTCCCCGTCCACAACTCTAAGCTAAATACCAATTAAATAGGGTCTGTCCTCACGGATAGACCCTATACACTTGGTTAATTAGCAAATTTAATAGGTAGTAGTTTTTCCTAATATTCTCTATAGAAGTCAAGCGCCTCCTTGATTTCCTCCTCTGTGGCCGTCTGGTTGATGCGTAGATCACCGATGTTAGCCAACAGGGTGAAGTTGATGGCACTACCTTCGTTTTTCTTGTCGTGATGCATGAGCTCCAGCAGATGGGGGTAGTCATCACAGGTGATGTTCATCTTGCCGTAGTGCTCTTTGATAAACTGTACCGTCTGTCGCATCTTGTCGGTGGGGAAACCTGTCTTTGCACATGACAGGTAGAGTTCGACGACCAATCCGTAGGCTACTGCAAAGCCGTGGAGGATAGGTGTACGCTCCAATGCCAGCGACTCAAAGGCGTGCCCAGCGGTATGCCCCAGGTTAAGCGCTTTGCGCAACCCTTTCTCTGTAGGATCCTCCGTGACGATACGCTGCTTGACGGCAACGTTGTCGGAAATCATCAAGGTAAGGGGTGCAAGGTCAGCGGTAAGTGGTGAGTACTGCATATGCTCAACCCACATTTTCTCCTTGCTGATAAGTGCGTGCTTGAGCATCTCAGCATAGCCGGAAAGGATGTTCTCTTGGTCGAGGGTCTTCAGGAACTCGGTGTCCAGAATGACGCAATCGGCATTGTTGAAGACGCCAATCTCGTTCTTGAGTCCTCCGAAGTTGATGCCGGTCTTGCCGCCCACTGATGCATCCACCATAGACAGCAGGGTCGTAGGTATGTTAATATAATGTATACCGCGCTTGAAAGTTGAGGCTGCAAAGCCTCCTAAGTCTGTAACCATGCCACCACCCAGATTAATCATCAGCGAGTGACGTGTGGCACCCATCTGTTGCAGTTCACTCCATACGTGACTCACAGTGTCGAGCGTCTTGTGCTGGTCAGTGGCACCGATGGTGATAATGGAGTGGTGAGAGGTGAGTGGTGAGAGGTGAGAGGATAGAACAGGCAGGCATAATTGCTCTGTCGTCTTGTCTACCAAAACGAACAGACGATCGTAGTCGCACTCGGCCAAAGCTTGGCTGAGCGACTGTTCTAAATCTTGCGATATGACTACCTTTTGTTGATCCATGGTGGTTTACTGGGTGCAAAATTACAACAAATATGGCAAAGTCGTATACAAAATGAGGTATAATTGTTAGATTTAGGTCATTTTTTTCTGTTATTGTTAAACTTTTCAACGTTTCGTGCGTCATAGAAAGCAAAACATCAATCATTAATAACAATGAGAAAGCAACTATTTATTCTACTATTCTTATTAAGTAATGTGGTAGTGATGGCTCAGCGCCATGTGAGCGGTGTGGTTGTCGAGAGCGACTCCCAAGAGCCCGTAGCACAAACCACAGTTAAACTGCTTCGCAGTGACTCTACACTGGTCACGGGCGGACTGACGTCATTAGAAGGTAAATTCCGCGTGTCGGCACCCAAGGCAGGTACTTATATCCTGCAGGTGACCTGTGTAGGTTTCAAACCTTATACCAAGAGAATTAACGTAACCGATGACAAGGATGTTGCTATGGGTACGTTGGAGTTAAAGCCTGACGCTATTATGCTGAAGGGCACTACCGTAACGGGTAATGCCTCGAAGGTAATCGTCAAGGCTGACACCTTTATTTATAATGCTTCTGCCTACCGCACACCAGAAGGTTCTGTTGTCGAGGAACTGGTGAAGCGTCTGCCAGGCGCCCAGGTGGATGACGATGGTAAGATTACCATCAACGGTAAAGAAGTCAAGAAGATTAAGGTTGACGGCAAGGAGTTTATGACAGGTGACACCAAGACTGCCCTGAAGAACCTGCCTACAAATATTATTGAGCGTGTGCGTGCCTATGACCAGAAGAGTGACCTGGCTCGTGTCAGTGGTATTGACGATGGCGAGGAAGAAACAGTCCTTGACTTCGGTATCAAGACCGGTATGAACAAGGGTATCATGGTCAATGCCGACCTGGCAGCAGGTACAAAGGATCGCTATGCAGGCCGTATCTTCGGAGGTGTGATGAAGGATGACTTCAAAGTATTTCTGATGACCAGTGCCAACAACGTGAATGATATGGGCTTCGGCGGTGGCGGTGGCCGTTTCGGCGGTGGTCGCCAGGGGTTGACAGCTACGAAGATGACGGGTCTGAACCTGAACTACGAGAAGACAGACCTCATCACGCTGGATGGTAGCATCCGCTGGAACCATAGTAACAGTAATGCGGTCAGCAAGACGGCTTCTGAGAGTTTCATGAGCTCTGCTGTTAGCTCGTTTAGCAATCGTCTCAGTGATAACATGTCACGTTCGAACAGTTGGAATGGACAGTTCCGTATCGAGTGGACACCAGACTCTATGACCAACATCATGTTCCGCCCGCAGTTCAACTACAATTCCAGTGACGGTTTGAACGAGGGTGGAAGCGCTACCTTCAGCAAAGATCCTTATAAGATTAAGGGTGTTACAGATCCGTTGAATCAGTTGGATATACTTGCCAATGAGGAAGACGAAGAAGGTAATAGTATCGTCAAGAACAGTAACCGCAATAATAGCCTGAGTTACAGCGATAACAAGAGCGTAGGAGGTTGGGGACAGTATAACCGTAAACTCAATAATTACGGTCGTAATATCACCCTGCGTCTTGGTGCCAACTACAGCGAGGGTATGAGTAAGTCGTTCTCTAACGACCAGGTGAACTACTACAATATTATGCCCAATGTGGAGAATAACCGCTATGCTGTGACACCCACCAAGAACTGGGACTACAGCATCCGTCTGACCTATAGCGAGCCTATCATGCGTCGTACCTATCTGCAGTTCTCTTACCAGTATCAGTATAAATATAGTAAGAGTGATCGTGGAACTTACGACTTGGGCGGCCATGGCTGGGATTTCATGAGCGTAGTACCATCTTACCGTGCCTTTGACGACTATCTGTCACTGGTTAATGTCGGCACGTATGAAGACTACAAGTCAAATGATCTGAGCCGCTACTCTGAATACAAAAACTACATCCATACAGCCGAGGTCATGCTGCGCGTGGTACGTGATGCATACAACCTCAACATCGGTGTACAGATGGTACCCCAGAAGTCTGACTTCGTTCAGGATTATAAAGGCGTACACTCTGATACTACCCGCACTGTTACCAATTTTGCACCGACTGCCGACTTCCGTTGGAAGATTTCGAATGTCAGCCAGATGCGTTTGACTTATCGTGCCAACACCAGCCAGCCTTCGATGACAGACCTGTTGGACATCACCGACGACTCGAACCCGCTGAACATCCGTAAGGGTAATCCGGGCTTGAAACCTTCGTTCACGCAGAACATGCGTTTCCAGTATAACAACTATTGGCAGAGCTACCAGCGCAGCCTGATGGTGAACGCCAACTTCTCGACGACTAGCAACAGCATTGCCAACAAGGTAACCTATGACCAGAAGACGGGTGTTAATACCACACGTCCAGAGAATATCAATGGCAACTGGAACGCTTTTGCCATGGTGATGTTCAATACGTCTATCGACTCAGCTGGCTACTTTAACGTTAATACGTTTACGACCTTGCGTTATGCGCACAATGTGGGTTATGTTAGCCTGGGTGGACTGCAGGATTCACAGGAGTCAGTGACTCGCTCTACTAACTATGGTGAGCGTCTGGCTGCCAGCTTCCGTAATAGTTGGCTTGAACTGGAACTCAACGGTTCTGTAGATTATCAGCACGCTCGTAGTGAACTGCAGAGCAACAACGACCTCGATACCTGGACATTCTCTTATGGTGGTAGTGTTATGTTGACTGCTCCTTGGGGTACTCAGTTGTCGACCAACATGAATATGAATAGCCGTCGTGGTTATAACGATGCTGCTATGAATACTAACGAGCTCATTTGGAATGCTCAGATTGCACAGTCATTCCTGCGTGGTAACGCACTGACATTGTCGCTGCAGTTCTACGACATTTTGAAGGAACAGTCCACCTTCAGCCGTGCTATCTCGGCCATGCAGCGTAGTGATACGGAATATAACGCTATCACCAGTTATGCCATGCTGCATGTCATCTATCGTCTGAACTTGTTCGGAGGTATGGGTGCCAATCGCCGTGGTCAGGGCGGTCCTGGCTTCGGAGGTCCTGGAGGTCCTGGCGGCGGTCGTGGTGGCCGTGGTGGCGGCTTCGGCGGCGGTGGCTTCGGTGGCGGACGTCCTGGTGGCGGTGGCTTTGGCGGTCCTGGTCGCTTCTAACCGATAGCTGTGTAATAATACTACTAAAATAACTGCGCCTCAGCTCTGGATGAGCTGAGGCGCAGCCTTTTTATTTAACGTTTATCGTTTCTTGTTTATTTTTGCTTGTCCAGCTCAGCCAGATTAGCAGCAATCATCTCATCGGTGACGGTGTAGTTCTGCAGGTCGCCCTTGATGAATGAGTCGTAGCTTGGCATATCAATGAGTCCGTGGCCAGAGAGGTTGAAGAGGATTACCTTCTCCTCGCCAGTCTCCTTGCACTTCTTGGCTTCGCGAATGGTGGCAGCGATGGCATGACAGCTCTCTGGAGCAGGGATGATACCTTCAGTCTGTGCAAAGAGCATACCAGCTTCGAAGGTCTCCAACTGAGGAATGTCAACGCCGTGCATCATACCATCCTTGATCAGCTGTGATATGATCATACCTGCGCCATGGTAGCGCAGGCCGCCAGCGTGGATGTTGCTGGGCTTGAAGTTGTGGCCCAGTGTGTACATCGGTAATAGCGGTGTGTATCCAGCCTCGTCGCCAAAGTCGTAGCGGAACTGTCCGCGTGTCAGTTTAGGACAGCTGTCGGGTTCAGCAGCAATAAACTCGGTATGGCGCTCTCCGCTCAGGTTGTGGCGCATGAAGGGGAACGAGATACCGCCGAAGTTAGAACCACCACCGAAACAGCCAATAACGATGTCGGGATATTCGCCAGCCATCTGCATCTGCTTCTCAGCTTCCAGACCGATAATGGTCTGATGCAGACCCACGTGATTGAGCACTGAGCCCAGGGTGTATTTACAGTTAGGTGTGGTCGTTGCCAACTCTACAGCCTCAGAGATGGCTGTGCCCAGAGAACCGGTGTGTGTGGGATCCTTGGTCAGAATATCCTTGCCGGCACGTGTTGACATCGAAGGAGAACCCTCTACGACAGCGCCAAAGGTACGCATAATGCTACTGCGGTAAGGCTTCTGTTGCATGGTAATCTTCACTTGATAAACAGCGCAGTCCAGTCCGTAGATTTTGGCAGCATAGCTCAGCGCAGCACCCCACTGACCTGCACCGGTTTCAGTAGTTACGTTGGTCGTGCCCTCCTGCTTGGCATAGTAGCACTGGGGTAGGGCAGAGTTGATTTTGTGAGAACCAAGTGGGTTGGTTGACTCGTTCTTGAAATAGATGTGGGCAGGAGTGCCCAGTGCCTTCTCCAGCGCATAGGCGCGCACCAATGGAGTTGAACGGTAGTATTTATACTTCTCCAGTACGTCCTCAGGGATGTCTATCCAGCGGTGCTCTGTGTCCAGCTCCTGTACGCAGCACTCACGCGGGAAGATGTGTGCTAAGTCGTCAACGCCAAGGGGTTGCTTGGTCACTGGATGAATGGGCGGCATGGGTTTGTTGGGCATGTCGGCCTGAATGTTGTACCACTGTGTTGGAATCTCACTCTCCTGAAGGATGAATTTTTTTTGTTTTGTCATTGTTTCTTTGCTTGTTGGTTAGTGATTACCGCATGCAAAGGTACATAATTTAATGAATAATGAAGAATGAAGAATGAAGAAAATTACATCTGTCTTACATTTTTTTCTTAACTCTTAACTCTTAACTCTTATCTTTTTGCTACCTTTGCACGCAATTATGATAATGATTGCAGTCGTATTGATATATTTCGCCCTGCTGTTTGCTATTAGCAGATGGACGGGACGTCGTGCTACAAACCAGACTTTTTATCGGGGCAACAAACAGTCACCGTGGTATTTGGTGGCTATTGGAATGGTGGGAGCTTCTATCTCCGGCATTACATTTGTGTCGGTTCCTGGCATGGTGAATAGTATCGGCATGACCTACCTGCAGACATGTCTGGGATTTATCGTGGGTTACCTGGTGATAGCCTTTGTACTGCTGCCTCTCTACTATCGCCTGAACCTGACAACCATCTATAGCTATCTGGGCCAGCGCATTGGTCAGCGTGCCTACAAGACTGGCGCTTCGTTTTTCTTGTTGTCAAAGATGACGGGGGCAGCAGTACGTTTCTACGTGGTCTGTTGGATACTTATGGAGGTCGGACTGGGAGGAGCTGCCGGCATACCAGTTTCAAGTAGCCATGATGGGTGGGTTTTTGCTGCTGTGGTGGTTGCCATGACAACGCTCATCTGGCTCTACACCCGTCAGGGAGGCATCAAAACGCTGGTGTGGACCGACGTCTTACAAACTGTCTGTCTTTTTGGGGCCTTACTCCTTATTATATATAAGGTGGTCGGCGACCTGGGACTGACGATGCATGAAGCTGTGACAGTTATCAGCAGTAGTGAACTGTCGCGCGTCTTCGTGTTTGACGACTGGGTGTCAAAGCAATATTTCTGGAAACAGTTTCTTAGCGGTGCTTTCATTGCCATTGTTATGACTGGCCTGGATCAGGACATGATGCAGAAGAATCTGACCTGTCGCTCGCTGCGTGATGCACAGAAAGATATGTGTTCCTATGGTGTTGCCTTTGTTCCTGCCAATACGTTGTTTCTGGCTTTGGGCATCTTGCTCGTCGTGTGGTTTCAGCAACAGGGGCTAGCACTGCCGGCAAAAGGCGATGAGCTGTTGTCGACATTTATTATGAGTGCGTCGCCAACGGCCAATAGTTCGCTGCTAAAAGCTGTCTTTATGCTCGGTATGGTGTCGGCCGCTTTCTCCAGTGCCGACTCAGCATTGACAGCGCTGACTACCAGCTATTGTGTAGATATTTGTGAGAGACCCGACGATGAACGGTTGCGACGTCGTGTTCATCTAGGTATGGCGGCGGTCTTTGTGGGGTTCATCCTGTTGTTCAGGGTGCTTAACTCCACCAGTGTCATTGATGCAATCTATATTCTGTGTTCCTATACCTATGGTCCGCTGTTGGGACTCTTTTCTTTCGGTTTGTTGACGAAGTGTACCACCAACGACCGTTTGGTGCCATACATCTGTATAGCATCACCCGTTATCTGCTATCTGTTGGATATGGTTGTCGGACAATTGACAGGTTACCGTTTCGGCTATGAACTGCTGATGCTTAACGGCTTTCTTACCTTCCTTGGCCTCTGTCTATCTAAGAAAGCCAATAGCTAACAGCTACCCATTTTCTCTCACCTGTTGAATAAATTCTTTGGGCTGCATACCCGTAACTCGTTTGAAGGATGTCGCAAAGTATTTGGGGTCTTTGAATCCTACCTGGTAAGCAATGTCGCTGACGCGCAAATCCGAATTCTCCTTGGCCAACTTGCATGCCGTCTTGATGCGAATGTCGCGGGCAAAGTTTGTGATATTCTTGCCTGTCAGTTCGCGAATCTTATTATATAAGGTACTAACACTACATCCCATATCGGAGGCAAAGGCCTGTCGGTCATATTCCGTCTCGCTGATATGGTCGTTGATGCACTTGATGGCACGTTGTAGGAATTCCTGGTCGGCAGAGCGGGGAGCTTGCATGATTTCCCGTATGCTGCTGTTTCCCTCTTCGACGCCAGTGGGAAGCTCTATGGTTGGTACGTGTAGTTCGATGTTGTTGGGGATATGGAAGGCTGAAGAGGTCTCGCTCTCCAACTGTTCTGTCTCGTAGGCATCTTTTTTGATGGGTAGTTCTATGATTGTGGTGTTTCCTTGCTGTTCTAAGTACTCATTTCTGATGTTGCCACGGTGGTAGGCTACCATGTAGTTGATGAGTTGCAAGCCTGTATTATTCATCTTTGGCCCGTTGTCTCTGATACGGATGCTAATGCTGTCGTATTCTTGGTTGGTGTAGGCTTCGATAGTGACTTTCCCGTTTTGGTCCAGGCGCTTAGCGGTGTCTGATAATAGTAGCATTAATATCCTGTCTAACAGTTCCGTGTCTATCCATCCCATCATACTCTCTGGATCAACCTTGATATTGAACTCGATTCCCCGACACTCCAGGAGCATTTTAATATGTTGGCTACTTTCTCTCAGAAAAAGCATGATATCATTGCTGCTGACACGCAAGCCAATGTGTTCCGGAAGGGGAAAACGCGGGTTTTGAGAAGGCTGGTGCAGCTTCTGATAGACGATAATTATTGATAACAGAACAATTATTCCGATATATATAATACTACTACTAATCATAAATTATTATTGATTATGTAAACAAAAGTATATTATTTCTTTCATATTACCTAATTTTGATGGTTAAAAAGATGTTAAATGGGTGTATTTTAGTTTGAAAAGCGTTATTTGAGGTTGAAAATATGTAGAATTAACGATATTTGAACCATATTTAATGTTATCTGAACCTATATATAAAAAATATTAATTACCTTTGTAACGTCGATAAAAGATTGGCGAATCACTATCGATTTTAGAGTGTTTCATACTCTAATTCATAACAAGAGATTTTTAATGGTTAAGGTTTATGGTTGATTAATTTAGTTTTTACATGGAAAAGCCTCGCTGTGAAGCGAGGCTTTTCTGCTTTTTGTAATTTATGCTAAGAATTGCTCTTAGTGTTCCAGTAGGAAGCGTTCTGCTTCGATGGCTGCCTGGCAGCCAGTGCCTGCGGCACTGATGGCTTGGCGATAGACAGGGTCGGCACAGTCGCCGGCAACAAAGATGCCTGGCAACTTGGTGCGAGGCGTACCGTCAATCTTCTTCAGATAGCCTACTTCGTCCGTATCCAACCACTCTTTGAAGATGTCAGTATTGGGCTTGTGTCCGATGGCCAGGAAGAAACCGTCAATCTGGATATCTACCAGTTGCTCGTCGGCTTCGCCCTTGCGCTTAACTAAGTGGGCGCCTTCAACACCGTTTTCACCAAAGAGTCCGAGGGTATTGTGCTCGAACAGTATCTCTATGTTCTCTGCAGCCATTACGCGGTCTTGCATCACCTTAGAGGCACGCAGGAAAGGCTTGCGGACAATCAGATAGACCTTCTTGGCCAGTCCGCTCAGGTAGAGCGCGTCCTCGCAGGCTGTATCGCCACCGCCTACCACTGCTACGGTTTTCTTGCGGTAGAAGAAGCCGTCGCAGGTGGCACAGGCAGAGACGCCTTGACCGTTGTATTTGCGTTCGTCGTCCAGTCCCAGATATTTGGCAGATGCTCCGGTTGCAATGATGACGGTGTCTGCTTCTATCTCGTTGTTTTCCTCGTCCCACAGTTTGTAGGGGCGGGTAGAGAAGTCTACTTTCGTAATGCTGCCGTCGCGGATGTCGGCACCAAAGCGTTCGGCCTGTTCCCTGAGGTCCATCATCATCTGGTTGCCGTCGACGCCTTGCGGATAGCCGGGGAAGTTCTCCACTTCGGTGGTCTGCGTCAGTTGGCCACCAGGCTGCATGCCGCTATATTCTACAGGGTGCAGGTTGGCACGACTGGTATAAATGGCAGCTGTGTATCCAGCAGGTCCGCTACCTATAATTAAACATTTTACGTGTTCCATATTCTATTATAATCTATCATATATAGGATATAGTAAACCTTACTTCAGCAGTTCCTCTATCTGCTTGGCAATGTTCTCTGTCTTTTCTGTCGGCTCAAAGCGGGCAACGACTTGTCCCTTCTTGTTGATCAGGAATTTGGTGAAGTTCCACTTGATGTCAGCTTTCTCCTTGTAGTTGGGGTCTGCCTTTGACAGCATTTCGTCGAGGATGTTTGTCAAGCTGTGTTCAGGATCCCAGCCGGCAAAACCTTTCTGCTCTTGCAGGAATTTGAACAAGGGTTCAGCATCGTCGCCATTGACCTTGACTTTCTTGAAACGGGGGAAATCGGTGCCAAAGTTAAGCTTGCAGAATTCGTGGATGCTCTCGTCGGTGCCAGGAGCCTGCTGGCCGAACTGGTTGCAGGGGAAGTCGAGAATCTCGAAACCCTGGCTGTGATACTTCTTGTACAATGCTTCCAATTCGTCGTACTGAGGGGTAAAGCCGCACTTGGTGGCGGTGTTGACGATGAGCAGTACTTCGTTGGCATACTCTTTCAGGGAGACATCCTTTCCTTTTCTGTCTTTGACAGTGTAGTCGTAAACGGTTTTCATTTGTTTTCTTTTGTTGTAATATTTATTGCATATTTAAAGTCGCACCATTGCTTGCAGCAAAGATACGACTTTTCCTCGGGAAAACCAAGGGTTTTACATTTTTTTGCGATATTATTTACATGCCCCAGAAGTTGCGGTCTACTGACGATTCTGCCTCTTTTTCGATGTCGTCAGGCAAGTTGCAGAAGAAGTCGATGCCTGTCATCTGTTCCAGCTGATCGATGCTAAACACATAGTTTTTGGGACTTGTGCCGTTCTTAGCGGGGTTGGCATGTTCCAGGATGAACGCAATACCTCTGTATTTATTAGACAACTTGCTGACGATGCCCATGAAGAAGTATTCGGGAACTGTCAGTCCTGAAGATGTTGGCGATAAAAGATGCTGGTCGTCAATGGTGCCTCCCTTGACAACATATAACGTCTCGCGGTATTTGTTGCTGTTCCATTTACGCACTTGATTCTCCATGTTTGCCCATGTTCCTTCGTTCAGCTTGCTAGTCTGGGGCATTATGTTCGACAGGTAAAAAGTCTGCTCATTGGCTTCCATGGAGTTCAAACGGTCGGCGGAGGCGCAGATGTGACCGCGCGAATAGCCTGAACCGCGATAGTCGCTTAACTCCGTACGATACTCAACGGGCAGGTCGGGATCAGGCTGGAAAGGGTCGCCATAGGTGTAGTATTTCAGGTTTTCTCTGACCCACTCGTTGTCAGTCTGGTATTGCCAGTTGTTTCGGTTCCAGCTGCTACCACTGTTGCCACTGTACATCTGAAAGGCTGTCCATCGCTGGGCTTTCTTGGCATTGTTCCACTCGATAACGTAGTTGATGCCGTAGGCTTTGGTGCTGCGGATTAGGATATAATTGCCGTTGCCGCCAACGATGTGGGGCATTTCGTAACGCGAGTCCAGATCATCGTTGCCAGTAGCGTTTTTGTTGGTGTTCGACTGGTCTGTGGACGTGCCGTTTGTCACGGTCAAAGCAGCGGAACCGCTTGTTGATCTCCCTCCTGATTTGCTGCTGCCACTGGGTAGTTTGTCGTCGTCACTCGCTTCGCAAGCTACGAAGGCGATGAGTGCTACTGCTGACAGAAAAAGATGAAACTTTCTCATAGTGTCGGATTTTTTAGTTGTTTTAGTTTGTTCTTGTCTGTTTCCTCTTTGGAATGGTAAAGGTGCCCACAAGGCATATGCAACTACCCTGTACGCACCTTTAATGTCTTGTTCAGCGTGAAATATCTATTGTTCCACAACCAAACCTCTCTTACTTCTTGGCAGCCTTACCGTAGCGGCTCATGAACTTGTCGACGCGACCAGCGGTGTCGACGAGCTTGCTCTTACCGGTAT
>OMQN01000034.1:35161-36485 GCA_900313235.1 uncultured Prevotellaceae bacterium
AGGAACATATCGCCGTTGGACATGTCCTTAAACACGACGGGGCGATAGTTTTCTGGATGAATACCTTTTTTCATTTTACTTGTTAATTATTACTTGTTATTTGATATATGTGCATATTGCGGCTGCAAAGGTACGAAGTTTTTTTCATTCTGCCAAATCTTTCTCTGTTTTTTTGTTTTCTGGTTACAAATGTAACTAATACGAGTGCGAGACAGCTGTAGCCAGACACAGGAACAGCTAAGCCAGCGCTGGCTTAGCTGTTCTTGCATCTGTATTAGTTGTATTTTTCAAAAAGACCTAACATCCCTAATATGGTATTTGCAAGCTATTGTAATACAGATCATTACGAAATTCCTTTCTTTACAGACCTACTATTATCCCTACCATCATCCCTAACATGTAAGGTAACATCTTCCAGATTTTAAACTAAGGTGTGATGTTAGGTCTGACGTTAGGTCTGATGGTAGGGATAATGGTAGGGATGGCGAACAGTCCAGCCATCGCTTTCCCTTTATTTATGCGGGTTTCAGAAGACCTATGTTAGGGATGTTAGGTCTATTTGTGTTGCTGCGTAATAGTTTCTACCAGTCTGTTGAGCATCAGGCATTGCTCACGCGAGATGGTGCGTCGTTGCATGTGGTACTCCCATGGACTCACCTGTAGGAGACGCCCCTCGGAGCAGGCGTAGAAAGATTCTCCAGCTGGCTTGTACAATGGTGGAAAGCCATTCTCTCGAACTAGGATGATGCGATAACCCCGATTCATCGCTTCGCGCATGACCTCCTTCTCGCGGGTAGCAATGGCAGCGCTCACCAACACACCACCTCTCTCTCCACAGGCCAGCCATTTCTGCTTGTAGTCCTCATACTCCTTATCGGTATAGGCACTATGTACCTTGAATCCTCTTACGACATCGCCTAGATGCTTGCCGTCTGGAAAGTTCTCTTTGACTCTCACAATCATGTGGATATGGTCGGGCATGATGCAGACCTTCCAAACCTCTACCATCTTATAGAAGTGCGGAATCTTCTTTGTCTCCTCGTTGCAGATGGCCTTTCCAAGTTCTGTCAACTCTACGTATGCACTTCGATTATCTGCGGGCATAATTAATCTTCCCAGAATTGGCAGACGGTCATCGACCACCAATGTCAGCATGTAAGTGCCTTTGTGGTGATAGTCGTGCCAGGGCTTACGACGTTTCATTTTATGTTGTGTCTCTTCGACTTTGATGCTCGCCTCTATGGCTTCTTCTCTGGTTTTGGTCATGATGTCTTAAAAAACGGCTGCACGCCGAGGTGGTGTGCAGCCGATTGATATAAGTTTG
>OMQN01000037.1 GCA_900313235.1 uncultured Prevotellaceae bacterium
TCGTCGAGCTGGCGCTTCATGGTATAGTGAGGAGCAATCTGGGCGATAGAGTTCTTGACGACCTTGATCCAGCCCTTAGAGATGCCCGTCTTCTTGTCCTTATCGTAGTAGAGAGGTACAATCTCGTTCTCCAGCAGACCATAGATGGTAGCGGCGTCGAGCTTGTCCTGATAGCCCTGATTCTCGTAGGTGCGCTTCTCGGTGAGTGCCCAGCCGGCACCCTCGCGATAGCCCTCGAGCCACCAGCCGTCCTTGACGGAGAGGTTGACGACACCGTTCATCTCGGCCTTCTCGCCAGAGGTACCTGAAGCCTCGAGAGGACGTGTAGGTGTGTTCATCCAGATGTCGACACCTGATACAAGGCGGCGAGCCAGCAGGAAGTCGTAGTCCTCGAGGAAGATGACCTTGCCCTGGAACTGAGGCATCTGACTGATTTCGAAAATCTTTTTGATGAGACCCTGTCCGGCGCCATCAGCGGGGTGAGCCTTACCGGCGAAGAGGAAGATGACGGGGCGCTCGGGGTTGTTGACAATCTTGTCGAGGCGCTCCAGGTCGGTGAACAGCAGGTGTGCACGCTTGTAGGTGGCGAAGCGGCGGCAGAAGCCGATGACCAGTGCGTTGGGGTTGAAGCTCTCGACGAGTTTCACGACGCGCTGAGGATCGCCCTGGTTCTTGAGCCATGTCTCCTGGAACTGAACCTTGATATACTCGAAGAGCTTAGCCTTCAAAGCCTTACGAGTAGCCCAGATCTCCTCGTCGGGACAGTTGTAGATGCCGTGCCAGATGTCTTCGTTAGATTGGTCGTTCATGAAGTTCTTGTCGAAGTACTTGCCATAGACCGCACGCCACTCAGCAGCAGCCCATGTGGGGAAGTGGACACCATTGGTGACGAACCCTACGTGGTTCTCGCTGGGATAGTAGCCCTCCCAGATGGGGGCGAACATCTTCTTCGAGACCTCACCATGCAGCCATGATACGCCGTTAACCTCCTGACAGGTGTTGCAGGCGAAGGTAGACATGCAGAACTTCTCGCTGTGATCGTCGGGGTTGGTACGTCCCATGCCGATGAACTCATCCCACGTGATGCCCAACTTCTGAGGATAGCCGCCCATGTACTTGCCGAAGAGACCCTCTTCGAAGTAGTCGTGACCGGCAGGAACAGGAGTGTGAACGGTGTAGAGACCGCTGGCACGCACCAGTTCGAGAGCCTGGTTGAAGGTCAGTCCGTCCTCTTCGATATAGTCGCACAGACGCTGCAAGTTGCAGAGTGCTGCGTGGCCCTCGTTGCAGTGGTAGATATCCTTCTTGATGCCCAGCTTCTTGAGCAGCAGCATGCCACCGATACCCAGCAGGATTTCCTGCTTCAGACGGTTCTCCCAGTCGCCGCCATAGAGTGCATGGGTGATGGGCTTGTCGAACTCAGAGTTCATCTCGTTGTCGGTATCGAGCAGGTAGAGCTTCACACGACCAACGTTGACACGCCACACATAGGCATGTACCTGGTAGTTGTTGTAAGGTACGTCGACGACCATCGGGTTGCCGTCCTTGTCGAGTTGGCGCTCGATGGGCAGTGAGCCGAAGTTCTGCGTCTCGTAGTTAGCAATCTGCTGACCATCCATCGACAGGCTCTGAGTGAAGTAGCCGAAACGATAGAGGAAACCTACGGCACACATGTCGACGTTAGAGTCGGAAGCCTCTTTGACATAGTCGCCGGCGAGCATGCCCAGACCACCTGAATAGATCTTCAGGGCAGAGTGGATGCCGTACTCCATGCAGAAGTAGGCCACTGAGGGGCGCTTGCTGTCGGGCTTTACGTCCATATAGGCGCGGAACTGCGCATAGACGTCGTTGATACGCTTCATCAAAGACTTATCCTTCAGGATCTGCTCTTTGCGGTCGTAGGTCAGGCGCTCCAGCAGCATGACGGGGTTATGCTTTACATCATGATAAATCTCAGGGTCCAGGTCGCGGAACAAGTCGCGAGCCTCGAAGTTCCAAACCCACCACATGTTGTGGGCAATCTCGTCCAAACACTTCAGTTGCTCAGGAAGACTTGACTTGACGGTCAGTGACTTCCACATGGGAGCATTTGCATAGTCTGCTTTAATTTTCATATAAGTTCTTTATTAAGATTGTTTTGTTTATTTCTTTCTTGCTTCCGCTTTGGCCAGTGCCATGTCGTAAGCTTCGTGGTAGTACTCGATGAAGTGGCTCCACAGCGCCTTCTTCGACAGCGCTTCAGCCTTCTTGCGACAGTCGTCAACTTGCTTCTGCGTCATTGCAGAGAAGTCGGCAACGGCATCCTTGATGGCATCGGCGACTTCCGAGTAGTTGTAGTCGGTACGATGGATGACCTTCACACCGTCCTTCAGTTCGCCGTAGTGTCCGAACACCTTGTTGGCCCACAGTCCGAAACCAGCCAAGTCGGTAGTGATGCAGGGCACCTTGAAGGCCACAGCCTCCAGGGGTGTATAGCCCCACGGCTCGTAGTAAGAGGGATAGATGCAGAGGTCGTTGCCCAGCACGACATCATAGTAGTGCATGTTGAGAATGCCGTCCTTGCCATCGAGATAGCAAGGCAGGAAGATAACCTTCACATTCTCGTCCTTGCGGTTGTGCATGTCGTAGTACTTCATCATGTTCAGCACGTTGTCGTGGCTCATGTTGTGGAGCCAGTGGGTCAGCTGAGGAACCTCCAAAGGTTCATTGAACGATGCATGCTGAGCCAGGCGGTCCTGCAAATCCTTGCGGGGCTCTCCCACCCAACCAGGCACCTCGATGAATGCCAGCACCTTCTTCTTCAGGTCGCGGTCGCGCAGCAGGCGGTTCATGGCCTCGACGAAGACGTCGATGCCCTTGTTGCGGAACTCATAGCGTCCACTGGTTGAGATAATCAGTGTGTCGTCGTCGAGTTGTTCGCCCAGCAGTGCGTTGGCCACCTCCAGCAGGCGCTTGCGTGCTGCCTTGCGCTTCTTGGTAAACTGTGCGCCCTTGGGTACAAAGCTGTCGTCAAAACCGTTGGGTAACACCACGTCGACAGGCTTGTCCAACAGTTCCAGACACTCCTTGGCGGTGATGTCGCTGACCGTTGTGAAACAGTCCACGTGCCATGCCGTCTGCTTCTCGATGGAGTGCTTGGACTGCATGTTCAACTCGCCCGCCATCTGGTCGCCATTGTAAGCGAAGAGGTAGTCGTAGAGGGGTTTCTGGTTACCGGCAATAGAACGCCCGATGCTGGTAGCATGGGTGGTGAAGATAGTACCGATCTCTGGCAGTTTGTTGTTGATGTAAAGAGCGCCAAGGCCGCACATCCACTCGTTGGCGTGATAGATAACCTTGGTACCGCGGTCGAACGTGCCACGCTCGACATTGAACTTGTACAGGCTCTCCACCACCAAGGCAGCAGCATACGAGAACATCGAAGCCTCGTCGTAATCGCCATAGGCATGAAGCGAATCGACCTGATACTTTTCCCACAACCAGCCATAAATCTCGTTTTTCTTCTCAAAGAAAGGAATGAAGTCCACCAGGATAGCAATAGGCTCACCGGGGATAGTCCAACGACCCACCTTCACCTTCAGGCCTTGCTCCTTAGTCTCCCATTGCCACTCGGCAAGGAGAGAGTTGTCTTCACGGAAATAGGGACACTCATTTTCCTTCCAGCAGTCAGGACCAATAAAGATGATTCGATCCTTCATCTCGTCCTGTAATGTCTTTGCACGAGTGGAAAGGACGGTATAGATGCCACCGACCTTGTTACATACTTCCCAGCTCGATTCAAAGATGAAATCAGGCTTTAATTTAATATTTCCCATTGTGATACATGTATAACGCCTGCAAAGATATATAAAAAATTTAAAATCTTGCCACATTTATCGAGATATTTTCATGTAAACGATGTTTTATTGATTTAGATTTAGTAACTTTGCCACGCAAAACATGATATCGGCATGAGGAACTTTCTGCTATTTATCCTACTCTCGACGGCTGTCTGGAAGGGTTACGCCCAGCAAGACAACACGGCATTCCGTGCGTACCTCTATAATAATGAGTACGACGTCTATCTGCGCATCAACTTCTACGACCAGGACGTGACGATTCCCGGCCAGGAGCTCTATGGCGAACTGCCAGGCTATCTGGGCAAGAAGAACAACTCGTTCTGCTGGGTAATCACGTCGTGCAAGGTGGAGAGTGAGAAGAAGGCCACCCTGCAGCTGATTAACGACTTCGGCAGCGAAGACCTCACCGCCACGCTGACGCGCAAGAACGACTCTATCTACGTGCTGCGCCAGGGCGACGGCAACCCTATCAAGGTGCCTTCCAAGGGTAAGTGGCAGAAGTTGCCGAAGACTATTGAACTGAAAAGACGATGATTACATTCCCCGTAGCAAAAATCAATCTGGGTCTGAACGTGGTAGAGAAGCGTGCAGACGGCTATCATAATCTGCAGACGGTGTTCTACCCCGTGCCTATCATGGACGCGCTGGAGATTGTCCCGATGAGTGACGGTTTCCCCTCGGACGTGGACTGCGACCTGAAGGTGACGAACATCACCATCGAGGGCGACGAGCAGCGTAACCTCGTAGTGCGTGCCTACCAGTTGCTGAAGGCTGACTATCCGGAGCTCCCGCGCGTGCATGCACACCTGTGGAAGGGCATTCCCACACAGGCGGGAATGGGTGGCGGCAGCAGCGACTGCGGCTACATGATACGGCTGTTGAACGAGACCTTCGACATGGGGCTGAGCAGTGAGCAGATGCAACAGTATGCTGCCCGACTGGGGGCCGACTGCGCCTTCTTCATCGAGAGCCGTGCGTGCTATGCCGAAGGTATCGGCGAACGCCTGCAGCCCATCGACCTGGACCTGAGCGGCTGGCACATTGGTGTGGTGCGCCCCGATATTCCCGTGCCCACCAAAGAGGCCTTCTCGCGCATCCATCCCCACTACCCTGCCCTCAACTGCCGTGACGTCGTCAAACAACCTGTAGAGACGTGGCGCGACAGGCTGACTAACGACTTCGAAGAGAGCGTCTTTGTCCTGCATCCGGAGATTGGCGCCGTCAAAGAGCAGCTATACAAGATGGGCGCCACCTACGCCGCTATGTCTGGCTCAGGAAGCGCCCTATTCGGACTGTTCAAGGAAGAGCCCGACGCGTTGCGCCAGACTTTCCCCGACATGTTTACGTTCAGTGGAGTGCTGTAGGCATTGGCGGGGGAACCACCAATCGCGCTACTTGTCCTCCAATAATGCAGAGGTACGCACGCGCGACAGCGTCTCGGGCGTCATCTGCAGATAGCTGGCAATGTACACCAGCGGTGCGCGCAGCACCAGCTGCGGTGCACGCTTGACGAGTTTGGCATAGCGCTCGGGGGCAGACTCGAAGCGCAGCATGTCGGCACGAACCTGCGAAAGGATGAGCGACTCCTCCAGAATCTTACGATAGAGCATCTGGATGTTCACATTGCGAACAGCCTCGCGCTCCAGCTTATCCTTAGGAAGTGCAAAGACAATGGTCGGTTCAAGGGCATGAATCTGTTGGTGGCTTGGCTGATCTTTAAACAGGCTCTCGATGCTCATGAAGATGTTGTTCTCCACAGCCATATACTCGGTAAGCTCTTTGCCGTTCTTAATATAGAACTGGCGCACCAGACCTTTGACAACCCAGTATATGTTTTTGCACACCTCACCCTCTCTCAGGATGAAGTCGCCCTTCTGAAAACGCATGGGGATGAGGATGCTCTCCAGCACATCCAACTCCTCGTGAGTCATCGTGCTGTAGCGTCGGGCCAATTCTCGGGCCACATCGCGTGTTGTTAGTCCAATTGTTGTCATCGTTGTTTTCTCTCTCTGTTTATTAAAGTCTTAGGCAATTATTTAGTCTAGTTTCAAGACGGCAAGGAAGGCCTTCTGCGGTACTTCCACATTGCCGATCTGCTTCATACGCTTCTTACCGCGCTTCTGCTTCTCCAGCAGCTTACGCTTACGGCTGACGTCACCACCATAGCACTTGGCAGTGACATCCTTACGCACCTGCTTGACGGTCTCGCGGGCTATAATCTTCGCACCGATAGCTGCCTGGATGGCGATGTCAAACTGCTGGCGCGGAATGAGCTCCTTCAGCTTCTCGCACATGCGACGGCCAAAGGTGACGGCATTGTCCTGGTGGGTCAGCGTAGACAGGGCGTCGACGGGTTCGCCATTGAGCAGGATATCGAGCTTGGCGAGTTTCGAAGGACGGAAGCCGTCGATGTGGTAGTCGAAGGAGGCATAGCCCTTAGAGATGCTCTTCAGCTTGTCGTAGAAGTCTATCACGATTTCGCCCAGTGGCAGCATGAAGCGCAGTTCCACACGATTGCCCGAGACGTACTGCTGGTCAATCAGTTCGCCACGCTTGTCCAGACACAGCGTCATGATGGGTCCGATATAGTCGGCAGCGGTAATGATGCTGGCCTTGATATAGGGCTCCTCGATGTGGTCTATCATCGTCTTGTCGGGCAGTCCTGACGGGTTGTGCACCTCCTTCACCTCGCCCTGCTTGGTGTAACACATATAGGTTACGTTAGGCACGGTGGTGATGACGTCCATGTCGAACTCGCGGTCCAGACGCTCCTGCACAATCTCCATATGCAACAGTCCCAGGAATCCGCAGCGGAAGCCGAAGCCCAGGGCGATAGACGTCTCGGGGGTAAAGGTCAGTGAGGCGTCGTTGAGCTGGAGTTTCTCCAATGAGGCACGCAGGTTCTCGTAGTCTACGGGGTCGATAGGATAGACGCCCGCAAAGACCATCGGCTTGACCTCCTGGAAACCCTCGATGGCCTTGTCGCAAGGGGTGGCCACATGGGTAATGGTGTCACCCACCTTCACCTCCTTGGCATTCTTGATACCCGAGATGATATAGCCTACCTCACCCGTCTGCAGTTCCTTACGGGGAATCATGTCCATCTTCAGCACACCCACCTCGTCGGCGACATACTCCTGTCCGGTATTGAAGAACTTCACCTTGTCGCCCTGACGGATGGAACCGTTGGTAATCTTGAAATAGGCGATGATGCCGCGGAACGAGTTGAACACGGAGTCGAAGATGAGCGCCTGCAGGGGAGCCTTCTCGTCGCCTACGGGATGAGGGATGCGCTCAACGACGGCGTTGAGGACATCTTCCACACCCTCGCCCGTCTTACCAGAGGCACGCAGAATCTCTGAACGGTCACAGCCTATCAGTTCTACGATTTCGTCCTCTACCTCGTCGGGCATGGCGCTGGGCATGTCAATCTTGTTGATAACGGGGATGATCTCCAGGTTGTTGTCAATGGCCAGATAGAGGTTGGAGATGGTCTGTGCCTGTACACCCTGTGTGGCGTCGACCACCAGCAGAGCGCCCTCGCAGGCGGCTATGGAACGGCTGACCTCGTAAGAGAAGTCAACGTGTCCTGGAGTATCGATTAAGTTCAGTATATATTTCTCGCCCCTGTACATATACTCCATCTGGATGGCGTGGCTCTTAATCGTGATGCCGCGCTCACGCTCCAGATCCATGTCGTCCAACATCTGTCCTTCCGTTACCTGGATGGTCTTGGTAAACTCCAGCAAACGGTCGGCCAGCGTAGACTTGCCGTGGTCGATATGTGCAATGATGCAAAAGTTTCTTATATGATCCATGTTTACCTAAAAAGCACTATTAGAGTGCAAAGGTAGAAAAAAAAATCGAGAATCTATCACAATTCTCGATTTTTTTCAAATCTTTATTCAGCTTCTGGGGTTATCAACTTGTAACCCTTGCCGTGGATATTGATAATCTCAATCTGCGGATCGTCCTTCAGATGCTTGCGCAACTTGGTGATATAGACATCCATGGAACGGGCATTGAAGTAGTTGTCGTCAATCCAGATGGTCTTCAGGGCGAAGTCGCGCTGCAGGATTTCGTTGGCGTGAGAGCACAGCAGAGCCAGCAGTTCGTTCTCCTTGGTGGTCAGCTTGGTCTGCTTGTCACCAATAGCCAGCAGTTGCTTCTGGGTGTCGAAGATGAACTCACCGATGTGGTAGACGGAGCTCTCCTTGTTCTTCTTGCCACGTACACGGCGCAGGATGGCCTCTACACGGAATACCAGTTCCTCCATAGAGAAGGGCTTGGTGATGTAGTCGTCGGCACCAATCTTGAAGCCTTCGAGGATGTCTTCCTTCAGCGTCTTGGCGGTGAGGAAGATGATGGGGATCTCTGCATTGGCCTGACGGATTTCCTGAGCAAGCGTAAAGCCGTCCTTCTTAGGCATCATCACGTCGAGCACGCAGATGTCGAACTTGGTTTTCAGGAAGGCCTTGTAGCCTGCTTCACCATCGGGACACAACTCGGCCATGTAGCCTTTGGCAGCTAAATACTCACGGAGCAACATTCCGAGGTTCTCATCGTCTTCACAAAGAAGAATTTTCAGTTTTTCGTCCATAATACATTTATTTTAGTGGATTAATATAATGCTTATTATAATGCTTCATACCATGCGGGGCGAGGGTTACTCCTCTTTCAGTATCGGCAGACTGATGGTAAACTTGGTGCCCTTGCCCCACTCGCTCTCTGCCTTGATTTCGCCCTGGTGCATGTCAATGACCTTCTTTACATAGGCCAGTCCCAGTCCGAAACCTTTGACGTCGTGCTTGTTGCCGGTGTGGACACGGTAGAACTTGTCGAAGACCTTCTTCAGGTTCTCCTTCTTGATGCCCTGTCCGGTGTCGCGTATGGAGAGGTACAACTTGTCGTGGTCGTTCCATGTGTGGATGTAGATATCGATGGGCTCGTCGGGCTTGCGATACTTCACGGCATTGTCCATCAGATTGGTGATGGCATTCTTGAAGTGGACCTCGTCGACATAGATGGCTGAGTCGACAGCCTCAATCTCTGTATATATCTTGCCACCAGTGTGTTCCACGCGGAGGTTAAAGGATTTTGAAATGGTGTCTACCATCTCGTTCAGGTCCAGTTCCTTCTCCTGGAAGGTGATGGTCTTCTTGTCGAACATTGACATCTGCAGCACCTTCTCTACGAGGAAGCGCAGACGGTTTGACTCGTCCTTGATGACGCCGCAGTAGCGCTTCATCATCTCGCCTGTCTTGGGAACGGTGTCGTCGTTCATCATCTGGGCAGCCAACGAGATGCTGGCGATAGGTGTCTTCAACTCGTGCGTCATGTTGTTGATGAAGTCGTTCTTGATTTCTGAGTAGCGCTTCTGGCGGAACACGACGACGATGGTGAACAGGAACGTGATGAGCAGGACGATGGTGAAGATGATGGAAGGAATCATGAAGCGCACACTGGAGAAGATGTATGAGTTCATCTCCGGGAAGTGGATCTTCACTACTCCACCCTTCGACTGCGGGTCGTTGCGGAACAGTTGTACGGTATAGGTAAACTCCTTGCCTTCCTCTTCATAGTCGGGACAGCGGTAGACCTCACGACCGTCTGTGGTGTTGACGGTGAAATGGTACGGGATATTGATGCCGTTGTTCATCAGCTCCACACGGATGTCCTTGTCGAGCATGCGGAAGTTGACGCGCTCCTTGAGCGGTTTCTCGCTGGCAGTATACAGAATGTTATAGACCACCTCGTCGAGCAGTGCCTTCTGGTAGACATAGCGCTGACGCACAATCTCCTGCATGGTCTTCGTGGCGTCGGCCAGCGAGTTCTTGTCCCTTCGCATAATCATCGCCTTGGGAACGGAGGCAGGCTTCATCTTCAGCGCTTTCACCTGGAAAGAATGGTAGAAGGTGCCGTCGTCGGCAGACACCGAGAACTGGTGGGTCTGCTGGATGGAACCCAGTCCGTCGACAATGACGGAATCCTGCGTAAATGCTCTGCGCTCAGTCTCGTTGACGTCCTTCTCCAGATAGCGCTGGGTCTCGTTCATCTCCAGATTGCGCGAAGCCTGATAGAGCGCACGGTTTACACTCTCGTCGAACTGCTCCTTCTTCATCTTTACCATCTCCTCGACATAGGAGAACTGAAGGAAGAGCAATGCGAGGAATGATACCCCCATGATGACTGCTATGGTCCAAATAGTTGACTTCTTCATATCGGGGGCAAAGATAATACATTTTTGAAAAGATAGCGGCAAATTAGTTAATTATTTCCGTTAAATTTAACGATATTAACTAATTTGCCGATATTTAGTTATAAATGTATATTTAAGTCGACACCCAACTGCAGCGGATTACCACGCTGGGCAAAGCGCAGTGCTTCGCCGGTAGCCTTGCTCTCTACGGCAAAGGTATTGTACTTGGCATCGGTGAGATTGCGGCCCCACAGTTTGACCTGGCAACTGCCAAAGTCGTAACCGACATGGGCGCCCAACAGCACATAGGCCTTCTGGCCGAAGGTGTTGGCTTCGTTCCATTCTGTATAGCCCTGACCTTTCACGTCAGCGCCTACCAGGAAACGGTCTATGCGGTAGTTGCCGCCCAGCGAGAACGTCATGGAGGGCACAAAGGGGATGGTGTTGTCGTTATAAGTGTCGTACTCGTCGAACTGCGCCTTCACGGCACCCACATTGCAGAACCAGTCCAGGCGGTCGTCAAAGGCACGTCCGCGCAGGGACAGTTCGAAGCCCATGGTGTGGCTCTTGCCGGCATTCACCATGATGCGTCCGAAGTTGTTGTCAGGGCTCATCATCGACAACTGCTGGTTCTTGATTTGCATGTAGTAGAGGGAGATGTCGGCATGCAGTTTGCCATCCAGCATGTTCAGATGCGCTCCTGCCTCATAGTTCCACGACTCCTCAGGGTCGTAGCTGATGGTCTCGTCAACAGCCCGATAGTCGTCGTCGGTGTAGCTGATGGTGACGTCGCCCGTACTCAGCGACTTTCCTTTCTTCATGAATTCCGACTGGTAGATTTCAGAGAACATCTGGATGTTATAGCCGCCAGCGCGATAGCCCTTAGAGACCGTTGCGTAGAGGTTCGACCCACTGTCGTCCAAGCGGTAGGTGGCCCCCACCTTTGGCAACAGCTGGTGGAACGAGCGATCGCTGCCGTTCGCTATCACGGAAGTCAGCCGGTTGGTCTGGTCTATTGGTGGTATGGAGTAATGCAGCGCCACCAGTCCGGCGGTGTTGTAGTCTATCTCCACCTTGCTATACTCATAGCGCAGTCCTAAGGTGACGTCCAGGCGGTCGGTCAGCGACAGCGTAGACTCGTGGAAGACACCCACACTGGCTGAGGGCGTGTGGAACGTCTCCGTGACGTTAAACTCCGGAATCTCAAAGACTTTGAACATCGACACCACGTAGTCGGGCATCATCTTCAAGATGCGAGCCGCCGTCATATCGTTCATTCCAGAGCCGAAGGTCACAGGAGCGTCAGTGCGCAACCACTGATACGAGCCGAAGACGCCAAAGGTCCAGTGCCACTTGCGCTGTCCGTGACTGCGCATAATGAGTTCCTGAGTCAGTGCCTGCTGCTTCTGTATCTGCGTCAGGTGCATGAAGTCTGCGGGCTGATAGTCCTGGTCCATCTCCATGTGGTCGCGCAGATACTGCCACGACGTCGTCGAGCTGAGCAGCCAACTGTCGGCCTTGTAGCTGACGGTCAGTCCCGTATTCACCATCTGGCGCTTGTAGCCGTTCATCACGGTTGTCGACGGGTCCTGCACGCTGTTAGCCTCTTCGTCGTACACACCATAAGGAAACGCGTTCTGACGTGTCCATTGGTAGTCGGCAGTCAGGTCCAGCGTCAGTCGGCGCGTGGGCTGGTAGACAAAGCGCATCTTTCCGCCAGCCTCCTGCAGCTTGTCGTTCCACTCGTCGAGTGCCTGGTTCTTGAAGAATCCGCGCTGACCGTTCCAGAAGGCTGCTGCCGAGAAGGCAAACTGCTCTGTGGGACGATGGAAATGGGCTATCTCCGCATGGGATGTCAGTGCGGTACCGATACCCATGTGGATGTCGGTACCCTGATAGACCATCGGGTTCTTGGAGTAGATGTGTACCAGTCCGCCCTCCGTATTCATGCCGTACAGCGTGCTCTGCGGACCACGCAGCACGTCGACACGGTCGATATGGTAGAAGTGGTGGTTGAAGGCGGCCTTCGACATCAACGGTATGTTGTCGTAGTAGATGCCTACCGCGGGATTGTTGATGCGCGACCCGATGCCGCGGATATACATCGACGAGGTAAGTCGTGAACCATACTGCGGCATGGAGAACGACGGCACATATTGCGACAACTGTGCGAGGTCGCTGACACCCAGCATCTGCATCTCGCGCTGGGTCAGCACGGTAGAACTCAGGGGCTGGTGGCGCAACAGACGGCCGTCCTTGGGTTGCGACACTACGACCACCTCGTCGAGGTCTATCACCTTCGATGTGTCGTTAACCTCTTCAGCGCCAACCGTTGTGGCGCTGAAGAGTAATATTCCTGAAAACAATAGTTTACCTATCATAAATGTATTGCGATAGTCTTGTGTGTTGGCTCAAATTATTTCTTATAGTCATCTTTGCGCTTGGGGTTCATGGGAAACCATCCCTTCTCCACGCGCTTTTTCTGTGCAAAGAGTTCACCGATACCCCATAATGCCGAGGCGCCAAAGACGCCCAGAAACGACGACAGGTAGATGTTGGACGTGAACAGTGCGCCCACGCAACAGCTGACGCCCACCAGCAGGTAGACCACCCAGGGACGTGTGCCCCAGTAGTACTCTGTCTTGATGACGATGGGATGCCATATACCTATGGCCAGAAACGTCATGAAAGCGATGATGATACCGGTGAAATACATATTAGCGCAGGAAATATTTCTTACCACCCTTGATGACAATACCCTTGTAGCCGGCACCAGTGCGCTGTCCTGCCAGGTTGTAGGCGGGAGCATCCTTCTGCTCGGCGACCTTGACGGTCTCTACGGCTGTCTCCTTGTTGCCGGGGAAGGTGCTGACAATCTGGAAAGGCATCTTGCCGGGGTGGAAGGCATTGGTTACCTTGATGTTACGACCTTCGTAGACCACCAGGATGTTGTTCTCCATCTCGTTCATCACGTAGTCACCGTCCATGCCTGTCTGTCCGTCCTTGACAGACTTGAAGTGCATGGTCAGTCCGTCACCGACATAGTCGCGGTAGTAGCCACCCTGCTGATCGTCCATGGCCAGACCCTTGACGGTGTAGCTGCCAATGGTCAGATTACCCAGTGGTGTACCTTCCAACTCGTAGCTGGGCACTGTCACGTCCAGCAGTGTGTTGCCGTTCTCCGGATAGGTGCGCACGCTGTAGGTCACATTGTCTGCAGAGTAGTTGAACATGCCACCGATGCTGACGTCCAGCTTGTCGGTATAGTCCTTGATGTAATAGGCTGTGATGCTGTAGGTCAGCGGCATGGGCATAGCGCCATACATGAAGCTCACCTTCAGCGTAAAGGTATTGTAGGCGTCGTGGGCATAGCTACCTGTCAGCGAGGTGCCGATGATGGTCTTTTCTACGCCGTCAACGGTGATAGACTCCTGGAACTGCTGCTCGGGGAAGGTCACTGTCATGGTCGACATATCCATAGAGAACTGGGTACCATGAATGGTGAACGAGGGGATGACAAAGTTGCCATAGCGCATCTCGGGGAGTGTTACGTCGGCACCCGCATATATCACGGTGTCGCTCTCCAGCGTAGCTACCGTAGACCCTGAAACCTCGATGGTTGCTTTTCCTGAAAACTTCATAGGGGCATGTCCGCCCTGTGCCATGGCTGAAAGCATGGCTGTGGTTAAGAGAAATAGTGTAAAAATCTTTTTCATTGTGTGTGTATAGAATATATGTGATTAAAATCGGGTGCAAAGGTAGCATTTTCCCTTTACACCCGCAATCCTCATTTATATGGATTTTTGTGTTGGCTATACACTCACATGCCCATGGGCTGTCCACCATAGCCGCCAAAGCCGCCACGGGGACCGTCGAAGCCGCCAGGACGTCTGTTGCCCCAGCGCCCACGACCGCCACGTCCGCCACCATTGTTGTCGCCAGCACCGAAGAGGTTCAGACGGTAGCTGACATGCAGCATGGCATAACTCGTGATGGCGTTGACTTCCTGGTCGCGCCAGCCGTTGGCATTGACGGTGCGCGAGAAGGTGGTCTGCTCGCGCAGGATGTCGTACCACTGCAGCATGATGGTCAGCGGTTTGCCACGCAGGAAACTGTGCGACAGCTGCATGTTCCATATCATCTCATTGGTGTTCAGCGTCTCGTCGCTATAGCCGCGCTTGCTGTACACGTGGAAGTCGGTACTCAGGTTGGTGCCCCAGGGGAAGGTTATCTTGGTGTTGCCGCCATAGGAGAAGTTCCACGTCGTCAGGTTGTTAGAGGCCTGCAGACGGTTCTCTGTGCGGGCATAGGTGGTGCGCTCGTTCAGCGAGATGCTGAGCCACGAGTTGCGATAGCTGAGCGATATCTCGGGCGACAGGTTGTAGGTGTGTGTCACGTTGCGGTCAGGCTCTGCCGTGCGGTTCAGGTTCACATAACCGATGCGGTGGTCGTAGCGTCCGTTGATGGAGCCGCTGATGTCCCAACGGTTCAGCGTGTCCAGTCCGATGTTGAACGTCAGTCCCAGGTTGGCATTCCAGTTGCCGTTGATGTTCTCCGGTCGAGTGATGCGTCCACCGGTCTTCTCGTTATAGGTGACGATGTTACCTATCGAGTTGCTGGTGGTCTGCCACGAACCGTTGACGCTGAAACTCCAGTGGCGCTGGTTCTTAGGCACCTGGAAGCCGGTCTCCTCGTCGGTGACAAACTTCGTCTGGCGCATCATCTGGAAGTTGGCGCGCAGATTGGTGGTGAACGAGGGTTTCAGTCCGGGGTTACCCATCGTGATGCTCAGCGGATTGGTGTCGTCGTAGATGTCCAGCAGCTGGGTGATGTTGGGCTGTTGCGTCTGTGCACGGAAGTTTACCTGCAGGTTAGTCTGCTGGTTGAAGCGCACGCGCAGGTCCATCGTCGGTGACACATTCGTCACGGTGCGCACGGTGTCTACGGGGCGGCCCAGATACTGCTGGATGTAGTGCGACTTCTCGGGTTGGAACGACACGCCCATGCTCAGGTTGACCTTATTATATATATAGCGCAGCTGCACGTCGGCATTGTGTCCATGCTCCGTGCGTTCGGAGTAGCGGCTGAGGTCCTTGCTGAGATACGACTCGTAGGGGTTGTCCAGATATCCGAAGAGCGCCGTCCACGAGCGGTAGTCGTTCAGCACACTGGCAAACGCCTCGTCGCTGAAGTCGGGGAAGTCGTAAGTCGACGGATCGTTCTTCTGGTGACTGTACCGGTAGCGGTAGTTGAGCTGCAGGAAGAGTCCCTGCTGTCCGAAGGTCCTCGTGCCACGACCGCGGCCACCGCCACCACCGCCTCTGCCACCAAAGGGACCGCGCATCTGCGGCATACCTGCTGCAGACTGTTCCTGCTGACTTCTGAAGAGCAGCAGTGGCTCCGTATAGGTGATACCCAGCGAGTAGCTCAGCTGGTGGTCTGCCGAGGTGGTATAGCGGTTGGTCTGATAGGTGGAGTCTTCGCCCGTCTGCGTCTTCTGCTGATACAGGTGGACGGCCGACAGGCTGGCATTCTGGTTGCTGCCGTCGCGCCAGCTGAACTGTGTGCTGAGTGCGATGTTGCGCCCGTTAGACCCCAGTCGGCGGTATATCTGCAGCTGTCCGTTGACGTTCTTGTTGTCGTTATATCCCAGTCCTTTGTTCTGTCTGCTGTTGACCACCAGTCCCTGCTGGTTCATCTGCCGCAAGCCCTCGGCACTCAGCGGGTCAGTGACGTAGTCGTAGGGATTGCTGTTGAAGGCTGCAGATGTCGAGAAGTTGCGACTGTCGCTGGTCTGGAAACTTACATCAGGGCGGAACGACAGCGTCGTTACCAAGTCGATGGTCCACTGCAGATTCATGTTGCCCGTCCAGTTGTTGTTGCGCGAATAGTTCTGACTGATGCTGTTCGAGAAGGCACCGCCACGCGTATTGACAAAGTTCTCCGAAGCTGTCTTGTTCCAGTTGTCGGTGTCGCCACGCGTCCACGTCACTCGCCCACTCCACTTCACCTTCTTGTTTTCGTAGCTGGCATCCAGCGCTGCCGTCTTCGTCTCGCGCTGACCTTGGTTGTTGCCGCGACCACGTCCGCCACGTCCTGAGAAGTTGCGGTCGTTGACATTGTTGGCGTTACCCATAAACGTGTAGCGCATGGCACCAAAGGGTTTCATGGCCGTCAGTCGGATGCCGTAGCGCCCATCCGTGCCGATGCCAAGGTCGGGATTGGCCTGCAGACCTTTGCGCACGCTTCGCTTGGTCACAAACTCCAGCACGAAGTCATCGTTACCGTCGTCCAGTCCCGTCATCCTTGCCAGGTCGCTCTTCTCCTCGTAAGCCTTCACCTGGTCAACCACATACGACGGCAGGTTCTTCATCACTGCATCGTTGTTGCCCGTCATGAAGTCGCGACCGTCCATCTTGAATTTCCTCACGCTCTTGCCATTGATGCTGATCTTGCCGTCGTCGTCAATCTTCGCACCAGGCAGTGCCTCCACCAGCGACTCGATGACGCTGCCCTCGGGAACACGGAAGGCGTCGGCATTGTACACCACCGTGTCGTCCTTCACCAGCATCTTCGGCAGATTGGCGGTTATCACCGTCTCTTTCAACTGCTGTGCGTCAGCCTCCATGCGCACCTTGCCCAGCGCTATCGCTGTGGTGCCGTCAGCGCGGAAGGATTTGTCGACGGCCTTGTAGCCCAGAAAGGTGAGTCGCAACAGATAGCTGCCTGCTGCCAGGTTGTTGAAGGCGATGTGGCCACTGGCATCCGAGAACTTACCCGCCACGAATGTCGTGTCGCGGTGTCCTCCCTGACGGGTGTTAATACGATACAGTTGCGTGGTGGCTCTCACCAGCGCCTCGTCGTTCTCGGCGTCAACGACACGGGCTGTCAGCGAGGTGTTCTGTGCACTCGCCGACAACATGCCATACCAGCCAAACATCAGTAGGATTGATAAACGGTAAATCACTCGAATTTAGTTTTTAAGCGTTGTTTTCCATTTTGACGCTTTATATTCTGTTCGGTTCAATAGCGTTTTAATATTTTAACGGTTTTAGGGCAAAAAGGGCACAAAGGGGTCTGACCCTTTTGCGCCCTAAGTCCTTCCTTTTTTATTCTAGTTTGTGAAAAAAGCGGCATTCTTCTTTGTTCGTATTAATAATTTTACTATCTTTGCCATTGAATTCATAAATGTTGAACAAAATTATGAAAAAGCAATTACTATTATTCGTGATGATGGTACTTCCATTCATGGCAAGCGCTCACGACATTGAGGTTAAGAATTCCGATGGTGTTACCATTTATTACAACTACATTAATAATGGTACGGAATTGGAGGTTACTTTCCGTGGTAGCAGTTATAATGATTATTCAAACGAATATCAAGGCAATGTCGCTATACCTGAGGAAGTAACCTACATGAACAGGACGCGCAAGGTGACGAGCATTGGAAATTATGCGTTCTATAATTGCTCTGGCCTTACCTCCATCACCATCCCCAATAGTGTGACGAGCATTGGAGATGATGCGTTCCGTGAATGCTCTAGCCTTACCTCCGTCACCATCCCCAATAGTGTGAAGAGCATTGGAGATGATGCGTTCTATAATTGCTCTGGCCTGACCTCCGTCACCATCCCCAATAGTGTGACGAGCATTGGAGATGGTGCGTTCTCTTATTGCTATGGCCTTACCTCTATCACCATCCCCAATAGTGTGACGAGCATTGGAGATGGTGCGTTCTATTATTGCTCTGGACTTACCTCCGTCACCATCGGCAATAGTGTGACGAGCATTGGTAATTATGCGTTCTCTGGTTGCTCTGGCCTGACCTTCATCACCATCCCCAATAGTGTGACGAGAATTGGAAATCATGCGTTCTGGAATTGCTCTGGCCTGACCTCCGTCACCATCGGCAATAGTGTGACGAGAATTGGAAATCATGCGTTCTGGAATTGCTCCGGCCTGACCTCCGTCACCATCGGCAATAGTGTGATGAGCATTGGAGAGAGTGCGTTCTCTTATTGCTATGGCCTAACCACCGTCACCATCCCCAATAGTGTGACGAGCATTGGAAGTAATGCGTTCGACGGAGCGGGTTTGACAACAGTTGTTTCGCTTATTGAGAATCCTTTTTGGATAGCAGGCAAATCATCGTCCTCTAGAGCCTTTAGAGAAAGCACATTTTATTATGCAACGCTTTATGTACCTGTAGGAACTATTGATAAATACAAAGCTACAAATGGCTGGAAGGACTTTGCTTACATCGTTGAAGGTACACCTACCGGCATTAAAGTTATTGAGAACATTCAAAACAAGAATGCCACTGTTTACGACCTGAATGGTGTTCGCTTGTCAGAGCCCAAGAAGGGTATTAATATCCTAAACGGTAAAAAGGTTATAGTGAAGTAGCACACAAAGGTCCTTTATAAACATTCCCCACAATTCTGAGTGACTTGCGGGGAGTTTTCTTATTTATAGTACCCTACTCTGACATAATTCCGCGGCTTGCCGAAGGGATTCCACGAGATGTGGAGCCAGCCGTTGCCAGTCAGGAGCTGGTCGGTATAGGGGCTGGCGCGAAGGAAGTCGATAAGGCGCTGGAACTGCTTGGGGTCGCGAGGGCGGATGTCGGCAGCTTGGCCCTGCAGGTGCTGCGAATTCTTGACGCCACCAACGAGGGCATTGACGCGGGAAGAACGGAAGCCGGAGTTGATGAGGATGGGACCAACCACTTGTCGAACAGGCTCTAGGAGCATCAGACAGCCATAGGTTAGGTTCGCCACGTGCTGCATGGTGGGCTTGTTGTCGGGGTACTTGCCGAGATTAAGAAACTCGCCTAGGCGGAAGTGGGGCGACAGTCGGGTATCATTAAGTTGTGTGTTTTCCATCGATTTTCTTGCTGATAAGTTTCACATAGTAGTCAAGTCCGAAGATGCTGGCGACGAGCAGGAAGGCCTGTGCTACCTTACATCAGACATCTTACCTCTTACTTCTTACCTCTTACTTCTTACCTCTTACTTCTTACATCATGGTAGCCTCACCAGCTGCGCCAAGGAGGGCGGCAATGATGTACCCGAGTACCTGCAGGATTGTCTTTACTGTCTTGTTCATAATTGTTTTGTGTGTTAAATGGTTAATAATTAAGGTTCATTTGTAGTGTCAGAAGGGCTCTGAACTACTATACAAAGATACGAAAAAATGGCGAGGATACCAAACGTTTTCCCTGTTATTTCTATCGCATTTTACGTTTTTATGTGTAAATATTGTGAAATTCTCACGAAATCTTTAATTATATTTTGTGTTTTAACTTTTTTGAAGTAATTTTGCGGCAAATAGCAATCATTAAAAAGTGACGACAATGATACAGGAGTTTCAAGTACAGAATTTCTACAGCATCAGGGAGCAGCAAACAATCAGTTTTGTGCCAAACAATGATGATAATATGCGTGGACAATACGTACACGAAGTGGCTGAAGGAGTGGAACTCCTGAAGATAGGTATCGTGTATGGCAGCAACGCCAGCGGTAAGACGACTTTGCTTAATGCCATATCTTATTTCCGTAGCATCATGCTCAACAAACCTGAGTCGAAGAATGAAGGTATGGGCTACTTCCCGTTTCTGCTCGACAAGCATAGCAGGGATGAACGTTCGCAGATGCAGATGACATTCTGGCTGAATGGTGAAAAGTTTGTACTGAATCTGGAATTCGACAGCAAGCGAATCTATGAAGAGTCTCTGATTGTGTATGCCAGTGCTCGCCCGACCACGCTATATAAACGTGAGTATCAGCCAGAGTCTGACCATACGGAGGTGACATTTGGTAATAAGGCAGGCATTGACAAGGCCACTCAGCGAGCCATTGAGGGTAACACCACCAACAACTGCACGGTGATGGCTGCCTTTGGACAGTCGAATGCTCACGTGTCAAAGTTGAACGATGTGTTTGATTTTTTCCTTGCTGGTCTACAGAATATCTTAACCCCAAGGGATTCTCTCGCTTTCAACGTTAAGAATGAGCTCAAAAATGACAAGGACGGCAAGAAGAAGCGGTTCTTGCTCCAGTTGCTAAAAGCCAGCGACTTCAACATCGTTGACATGACGCTCGACGAGCGCGAAGATCAAATAACACCCGATATGGAAACCGCCATCAAGGGCGCTCCGATACCTGAGGAAGCAAAGATAGAGATGCTCCGTCGCGGCACCATCAAGCACGATGATATCATGTTCAGCCATACGGGTGAGGATGGAAAATACGAGTTGCACGAAGGGCTGGAGTCTGCCGGTACCCATCGGTTCCTGGGCATGTCGATTGTGCTGTACTATGTGTTGCACGAGAACAATTTCATCCCCATTGATGAGATTGAAACAAGCATCCACTATGAGTTGCTGGCTTATTTCATCAAGCTATTCCTGGCCAACAGTGAGGGCTCTTCGCAACTGCTGATGACCACCCACGACATCAACCTGCTGAACGAGGATTTCATCCGCAGAGACATCGTGTGGTTTACCGATAAGAGCGACCAGGGTGCTACGCAGTTGAAACGGCTCTCGTCGCTTGGTCTGCACAAGACCATGAACCCATACAACGCCTACAAGCAGGGCAAATTGGTGGACCTGCCATTCCTCGGAAGTATTTACCTCGAAACAGAGTAACGTCACATGGCAGTCAAGAAGAGTATAGCAATCATCGGTGAAGGTGAGACAGAGTGGTGGTATTTCGACACCCTCCGCATTGCTTGTCGCTATAAGTTCAAGGTGGCGCCCGACTTCCCTCAGCACTCTGACATTCCCCACATGGCGAAGCTGGCAGAGGAATACGTGAAGCGAGATACCGACTACGTGGTATGCCTGGTGGATATGGACCGCCTGCTGAGAGTGCCCGCAGAGATGACCACCTATCAGCAACTGAAGAAGAAAAGCAGCCGCAACGTGATGTGGATTGAAACCAACCCATGCACGGAGTTCTGGTTTCTACTCCATTTCCTGCCGCAACTTTCAACCAAGCATTATGATACCTTTGAGGATGTTTTGCCCGACTTGCAGCATTATATGCCTGGGTACGAAAAGACAGTTCGCTATTTCAAGAAGAACAACCTGTACAAGTATCTGACGGAGCATGGCGACCTGGAACGGGCCATCAGTTATGCCGAGGAACTGAGCAGATTGAGCGAAGTATCTCCTGAGGATAAAATGGCATATAGCCAGATGCATTTGGTCTTTGAACTAATAAAGTCGATGGATGAAGAAGAGGCTGACAAAAACGACCAAAAAGCGGAAATCAAAAATCGAAACACCGAAAATCGGCGACAAATCATTAGTTTTATCGCCGATAACGAGATTTCGGATTCAAAATCCATTGCAAAGACCATCGGTCTCAAGCCGTCAAGAACCCGCGACTATCTGAAACAACTCGTGGATGAAGGTGTCCTTGAGATAGAGGGCGAGTATAAGAATAGGAAGTATAAGATAAAGAAGTAATAATTGGGATGGGAGGATATAGAGAAAAAGTAGATCCAACGCCAGAAGGACTTGAAGAATTAGATGAGTCCACACGAAATGCGACAATCGATCGTTTGATTGCCGCAATTCAGCATAAGCACTTAAAACCCGCTCATTTGATGGAATTAACACAACATTTCCGTAACAGGCAGAGCATTGAAGAAAAAGAGCTGTATAGACTTGGTGACATTTCTGTAGGTTATAATAGGAAGTGGGCCACTAACTATAATAGGTGTTTTGGGAGAGAGCAAATGATGCTCAAGAAAAGACAAAGCCAATATAAGAGTTGGAGAGAAATGCTAAAATCAACTTCTCCACGTTATAAGTCAACACCAAATGACAAAGAGACCCCTCAAAGTATCTATAAGGCTTCATTCTTGACACATCGTCCATACGAAATGGACATATGGGGACCTGCCTCATATGGCCGATTAGTTTACGACTTATGGGATACTCTTGATACTACTATTAACCATATGGAGGAAGGAAAAGAACTTTGTGACGATATGATTGAAGAGGAGAATGCAATTGACCAGAATCCAGAGCGCAAAGAGGAACTGTTTTGGGAACAGTATAATAATGAAGCCGAGAAAAACAAGGACATTATTGAGCTCCATGCCCAAAAGGGCATAATTGACACCGAACACCCTGAATATAAGAAAATGCTTACCTATCCTGATGGTATCACGGGCTTTGCCAGAAACGATTTTCACAAACGTTCTGAGACAGGGTTTACTGGTTTTGTGGTTACTAATGAAACACTCGCTAAGCGGAACAATGACATTACCCATATAGAGAGCAAACTATTTGGAAGAAATCTTAAGAGAATCATGCGGATTCGCTTCCTCATTGATCATTTAGAAGAATTATTGTCATTAAAAGGCCAGCGTTTCGACAAAGTAGATACCATGACGTTCATCAAATGGTGCAATCCCAAGAAGAGTCAAAAAAGAGAAGACAACGAACGTGTATTGTTTAATTATATAAAAGAAAGGGAAAATGGTAATCTCAGGTTTTACGGATGGCCAAGCCTCTTTGAACTCCGAAAGCAGATGGGTGACTCGGAAGATGTATGGAGGCTTCCTGTTGCAGCACTAAACAAAAAAGCCATAGAGCTTTGGAATGCTTATAATAAAGAGCCTTGGGAACTTGAGAAATGAATGGTTAGCATTTTTTAACTCATATCTAATGAATGGATTCCACAAGAAGTTCATTCATTTTTTATTTTAAATATGCCTCTTTTTTTGAATGAAAAATTGAATCCTACTTTTTAGGTGGATATTTCATTCAAAATTTTTCTTTTACATTCAATAATCAGAATGAAGGTCATTCAGAACGGCAAAAAGGAATCATTAACCATTCTTAGGATTTGACTTATATCTGAAAAGGAACTTAAAAAATGACTTACCTTTGCAGCACCAAACAACGGGAAAAAGGCCATGCGTAGCCCGAAGGCTGTCTCACTTTCTCGATTGTGCGGAGGGACCCTCGTGTGAGACGGAGGCTTTCCCGGAAAGGACTTCGGTTATGTCTAAGAAAATAACCACCGCCACCCCTCCTACAGATATATTTAATAAGGAGCAAGGTTGGCACCACAACACGCATCTGGGCGTGAACGTAAAAACAGTGTTGAACAGTGACCGCATCATGCGGGTCGGTAAGGACTACCAGGGCGTGCTGAAGCGCGACGTGGAGATTGACGAGTTCCGCTACGACGAGCACTTCACCTTCGTGGAGACGCTGCCTTGGAGCATGAAGCGCAACCCG
>OMQN01000035.1 GCA_900313235.1 uncultured Prevotellaceae bacterium
AGGTAGAGCGGATAGGTGTGTCACCGAAACGCAGGTGAGAGCAGGTGAAACCTCCCGACTTCTTAGAGTCGTAAGAGAAGTAAGCCTGGCAGTACTTGTCGGTGTTGTCACCAATAATCTTTACTGAGTTCTTGTTAGCACCAACGGTACCATCGGCACCCAGACCGTAGAACTTAGCCTGGAACATACCCTTGCCACCGAGAGCAATCTCCTCAACCTCAGGCAGAGAGGTGAAGGTAACGTCGTCGACGATACCTACGGTGAAGTGGTTCTTGGGCTCGGGCATAGCGAGGTTGTTGAACACGCTGATGATCTGAGCAGGTGTGGTGTCGCGGCTACCAAGACCGTAGCGGCCACCCACGATGAGAGGCTTGTTCTCTACGTCGTAGTAAGCATCCTTCACGTCGAGGTACAGAGGCTCACCGTTAGCACCGGGCTCCTTGGTACGGTCGAGCACGGCAATGCGCTTAACAGTCTTAGGAACCGAAGCGAGCAGGTGCTTAACTGAGAAGGGACGATAGAGGTGAACAGAAATCATACCAACCTTCTGACCGTTAGCGTTCAGATAGTCGATAGCCTCGCGAGCTGCATCGGTAGCAGAACCCATGAGGATAATCATGCGGTCGGCATCCTCAGCTCCGTAGTATGAGAAGAGGTGGTACTCACGACCAGTAATCTTAGAAATCTCGCCGAGGTACTTCTCAACAACCTCGGGTACTGCATCGTAGTACTGGTTGCTGGCCTCACGGTGTGTGAAGAAAGTCTCGGGGTTCTCAGCAGTACCACGTGTGATAGGACGCTCAGGCGACATAGCACGATCGCGGAAACGCTTAACGAACTCTTCCTTAACCAGCGGACGGATATCCTCCTGGTCCATCATCTCAATCTTGTGGTACTCGTGAGAGGTGCGGAAACCATCGAAGAAGTTAACGAAGGGTACGCAGGTCTCGAGCGTGGCCAGGTGAGGAACGGCTGTGAGGTCCATCACCTCCTGTACAGAACCAGAGCAGAACATAGCGAAACCGGTCTGGCGGCAAGCCATGACGTCCTGATGGTCGCCGAAGATACAGAGAGAGTGAGAAGCCAGCGTACGGGCAGAAACGTCGAATACGCAGGGAATCAGCTCACCGGCAATCTTGTACATGTTAGGAATCATCAGGAGCAAGCCCTGAGAAGCGGTGAATGTAGTGGTGAGAGCACCTGCCTGCAGCGAACCGTGAACGGCACCGGCAGCACCAGCCTCTGACTGCATTTCTTGAACTGAGACGTTCTGGCCCCACAGGTTCTTACGACCACGGGCTGCCCACTCGTCAACATGCTCCGCCATAGGCGAAGACGGGGTGATGGGGTAGATAGCAGCTACCTCCGAGAACATATAGCTCACGTGAGCTGCTGCCTCGTTACCATCACAAGTGATAAACTTCTTTTCTTTAGCCATTTTACTATATAAAAGTATTAAATGAATAATATTTTCCTATTTCTATTACCTATTAAATAATACCTAAAAATTAGTATTTGTTTATAAACGCCTGCAAAGTTACAAATAATTCTGCGAAATGCAAAGCACACTTTGCAAAAAATAGCTAAAACATGAGCGTTTTTTCCACTTTATCGATATTCATACAACTTATAATCGCCATAAGTTGTAACTATGCAGCATGGAACAGAAGAAAGACAATTCACAAGAGTTATTCCCCATTGTTGACGAAGAGGGGCGTGTTGTGGGCAAGGCTACGCGTGGTGAGTGTCATAGTGGCACGCATCTGTTGCACCCCGTTGTCCACCTTCATGTGTTCAATTCCCAGGGTGACATTTACCTGCAGCGACGCCCAGAGTGGAAAGACATCCAGCCAGGCAAGTGGGATACTGCCGTCGGTGGCCATATAGACTATGGTGAAAACCCCGAAGATGCCCTCCGCCACGAGGTTCGCGAGGAGCTGGGCATCACCGACTTTGCCCCTACAGCGATGGGAAAATATGTCTTCGAGAGTCTGCGTGAACGCGAACTCGTCTATGTCCATCGCACCATCTATGACGGCCCCATCCAGCCCTCACAGGACGAACTCGACGGTGGCCGTTTCTGGAGTCTTCTGGAAATCCGCGACGCCATAGGGCAGGGGATACTTACTCCCAATTTCGAGAGTGAGTTCCAGCGGTTCTTTCTGTCTTTGCAGCAATAATTAACAGTGTATATTGAATAAAATTCAATATTTTTTTGTATATTTGCAGCATGAAACACATATTTTCCCTTTTGCTTGCTGTCGTCACAATGACGACACTGGCACCACAGAAGATCAATGGTCAAGTAACAACAGCGCAACAACCGCTGTTGATGACGCACGTAGAAACGGGCGATGTACAAGGTGTACTGGACGGCACCGATCTGGCTGTCTATAGAGCAATCCCCTATGCAGCTCCTCCTGTGGGAGACCTGCGCTGGAAGGCTCCACAACCTGCCAAGTCGTGGGAGGGCGTCAGGGTGTGCGACACGTTCGGTCCGTTGCCTCCACAGCCTACACGTCCTGACCGTAAGGCAGACACGATGAGTGAGGACTGTCTGTATTTGGGCATTGCCACACCTGCGAAGTCTGTTGCTGAGCGACTACCGGTGATGGTATGGATTCATGGCGGTGGCTTTCGTACAGAGTGGTACGGTGGCGACCTGTGGACCAGTCTAGCACGTCGTGGCGTGGTTATCGTCAGTGTTGAGTATCGTACAGGAGCACTGGGATTCATGGCTCATCCGGAGCTGAGCAAGGAGTCGCCCGACGGACACTCTGGTAATTATGGTCTGCTGGATCAGATCTATGCTCTGCAGTGGGTACAGCGAAACATTGTGAACTTTGGCGGTGACCCTTCAAAGGTTACCATCTTTGGCGAGTCGGCAGGTGCCATCAGTTGTAGCATGCTGTGTGCTTCGCCCTTGACCAAGGGACTGTTCCGTGCCGCTATCAGCCATAGTGGTGGTTCTTTTGCTCCCTGGAAAGACGCCCCCCGCAGTCTAGGTATGGACGCCTCGCAGAAGGGTGCTGAACAACAGGGTGTGGACTTCCAGAAATTCCTGAAGAAGAAAAATATCAAGCAGATGCGTAAGATGGATGCTATGGCACTCTGCGACGGTAATGTGGGATTTGAGGGCTTCTGGCCTTGCGTGGACGGCTATGTGATCTGCGACGACCAGTACCGTCTCTATGAGCGTGGCGAATATAACGATGTTCCTGTTATCATCATGACCAACAGCGATGAGGGTGCCCTGTTCAGTCCTGCTAATATTAAGGTAGAAGACTACCAGAAGCAGGTACGCCAGATATTCGGTGACTTTGCTGATGAAGCACTGAAGGTATATCCCGGCAATACAGACGACGAGGCGTGGCACGGCTTTGGCGATGCATTCCGCGATATGGGTTTTGCATGGCCATCATACGCCTGGGCTAAGCTACAGAGCAAGACGGGAAAGAGTGGGGTATATGCTGCTTTCCTGGCACAACCCTCGACAGTCAGCTTCTCGCCCGATGCACGTCGTAAAGGTGTGGCCCATGCTGACGACATCATGTATCTGAACGAGACATTCCTCGGTCAGGCTGCCAAGTATCCCCATGAGGCTGCTGTCGCTGAGATTCTGCAGCAGTACTGGGTGAACTTTGCCAAGACCTGTAATCCCAATGGCAAGGGACTTCCATACTGGCCCACCTTCGACGAGCAAAAGGCTACCACGATGCAGTTCAGCAACGGTGCTTCACTCATCACGGTGCCCAACCGAAAACAGATAGACTTTGTAGACCGCTTCTATAAATCTAAACGAGAAGAGGCTGAAAAGAGCCGTAGATAAGATAGCAATAAATTAGTAATACCCGCATAAAAATAAGGAGCACCCGCAAGGATGCTCCTTATTTTATAGAGTAATCAGTCCTGATTATCTGAGCGCTTTGTTCAGCATGTAGTACATTTCGTTGTTCTGCAGCTGCTGCTTGAACTCGTAGGTCTTGGTGTCCTTGTTGATCTTGACATACTCGATGCCGACCATCTCAGCGAAGTCTTCCCAGTACTGCTCGTCAATGTCGTACGAGAAGGCGCTGTGGTGAGTGCCGCCAGCAAGAATCCAGGCGCCAGCACCAATCTCGAAAGTAGGCTGGGGAACCCACAGCGCACTGGCAACAGGCAGGTTGGGCATGGGTTTGGGTTTGATGCACTCGACCTCTTGAGAGATGAGGCGGAAGCGATTGCCGAGGTCAACAACAGTAGCCTTGATGCCGCGACCAACCTTAGAGGTGAAGACGAGGCGGGCAGTCTGCTGCTTGCGGATGCCGATGCCGAGGAAGTGAACCTCGAGGGTGGGCTTGTCGACAGCGATGAGGGGACAAACCTCGAGCATGTGGCTCTGCAGACATGATGAGCGGTCGCCAGCGAAGTTGAGGGTGTAGTCCTCGAGGAATGAACATCCCTGAGGCATGCCCTGCTGGATAACCCACAAGGTACGGCAGAGGCAGGCTGTCTTCCAATCGCCCTCAGCACCGAAACCAATACCCTCAGCCATCAGACGCTGTGAGGCGAGACCAGGAATCTGGTCGAAACCACAGAAGTCGGGCTGGTTGATATCGGCATCGCCGAGGTCGTCGAAATTGGTGGTGAAGGCTGTGGCACCTTCGTCCTTCAAGACACGGCGCAGGGCGATTTCTGCCTTTGCTGCGTTCTTGACTTTCTCCCAATAAACGGCTTCACCGCTTTCGTCTATCTTGATGGTATAGAGCTTTTTATACTCTTCGACGAGTTCGCTGACTTCTTGGTCGGTGACCTTCTTCCAGTACTCCATCAGTGAGCTGACGGGATAGTAGTCAACGTGGTATCCCAGACGCTGCTCGAACTCTACACGGTCGCCATCGGTAACGGCAACGTTGTTCATGTTCATACCGAACATCAGACAGCGCACGTTGTGGGCATCCTTGACACCGGCAGCTACGCGTGCCCAGGTGGCAATCTGCTTCTGAGCGGCTTCATCTTTCCAGTAGCCGCAGACAACCTTGCGGGGGATGCGCATGCGGGTGCAGATGTGTCCGAACTCGATGTCGCCATGAGCCGACTGGTTCAGGTTCATGAAGTCCATATCCATTGTCTCCCAGGGAATCTCGGCGTTGTACTGTGTGTGGAAGTGGAGTAGGGGCTTCTGCAGAGCCTGCAGACCCTTGATCCACATCTTGGCGGGCGAGAAGGTGTGCATCCACGTGATGATGCCGATACACTTGGCATCGTTGTTGGCGGCCAGCATCACCTCTTCTACTTCCTTCGAACTGTTGGCTGTGCCTTTATACACAATCTTTACAGGAATGTTGCCAGAGGCGTTCAGACCGTCTACCATCTCCTTGGAGTGTCCGTCAACGGCCACAACGGCGTCGCCGCCATAGAGTAACTGGGCACCAGTGACCCACCAAACTTCTAAATTCTCAAATGCTTGCATAGTGTTTTTAGTAAATTAGTAATGTATTAATGTTTCTGACCTTTCTGCCCATAATAGGCGTTAGGTCCGTGCTTGCGCATATAGTGCTTCTCGACCAGCAGCGGATTCATCGTCAGGTTGGGGTTCACTGAGAAGGCTACAAAAGCCATCTTAGCACACTGTTCCATGACCTTGGCGTTGTAGACTGCATTGTCGGGAGATGTACCCCAAGAGAACGGGCCGTGGTTCTTGACCAGCACAGCGGGTGTGTGGTCAGGATTGATCTTGCGGATGTTCAGAATCTCGTCAACGATGACGTTACCTGTCTCCAGTTCGTACTGTCCCTTCACCTCAGCCTCTGTCATGTCGCGTGTACAAGGAATGTCCTGGTAGAAATAGTCGGCGTGGGTGGTTCCGATGTTGGGAATATCACGGCCGGCCTGTGCAAAGGCGGTGGCATAGGTGGAATGGGTGTGTACGACACCCTGGATGTTGGGGAATGCCTTGTACAGGACAAGGTGTGTGGGTGTGTCACTACTTGGGTTGAGGTCGCCCTCTACTACTTTACCACTCTCCAGGTCTACTACTACCATATCCTCGGCTTTCATCTCGTCGTAGCTGACGCCACTGGGCTTGATGACTACGAGGCCTTTCTCGCGGTCGATGCCCGAGACGTTGCCCCATGTGAAGATAACCAATCCTTGCTTGACCAAATCAAGGTTGGCTTTGAAAACTTTCTGTTTAAGTTCTTCTAACATAATTATCAATTTTCTAATATCAATTATTACGTCACTTATAAGCTCTTAGAGCTTAAAGTTGGAATCTTCTTTGTAAGCGTTCTTGTTGAAACGATAGAGAAATGCTCCACGCTTGGAGCCGGTCTTGTCTATCAGGTCGGTCTTCTCGATGAAGTCCATCTCTTTGATACGCTTGCGGAAGTTGCGCTTGTCGACCTCTTCCCCGTTGACAGCCTCATAGAGACGTTGCAGCTGGGTCAGTGTGAAGAGTCCGGGCAGCAGTTGGAAGCTGATAGGCTCCGTGCGGATTTTCTGCTGCATGAGCTTGCGGGCTTTGCGAATCATCTGATTGTGGTCAGAGAACATCTCGGGCAATTCCTCAATGTTTACCCATTCCACATCGTGTTCTGCCAGCAGCTTCTGGTCGTAGTCCTTCACATTGATGAGTGCATAGTAGGCGATACTTACGACGCGAGCTCCAGGGTCGCGGTCAACACTACCGAAGGCGCCTACCTGTCGCATATAGACATTGCGCAGGCCCGTCAGCTCAAAGAGTGTACGGTCAGCAGCCTCGTCAACACTTTCTTCGTTGCGCACGAAGCCTCCATAGAGGCTCCATAGACCTTTACCAGGGTCGATGGGTCGGTGGCCCAGCAACACCTTCAGCTTGTTGTGTTCGAAGCCGAAGATGATGCAGTCCACCGACACAAGGATTTTCTGGTGTTCAATATAATACTTGGTCATGGTTGTTGCTATATGGGATTACCACAGGGCAATGTACAGAATTGTCAGGATGGCAATAACACCAAAGGCACCGATGTTGAATGTCTTGTCTGTCTTGAAGATATTCAGGTCGATAGCCACCAGCTTGGGATCCTGTACTTTATCCAGTGCGTTAGAGCGCAGATAGATACCGATGGTAGCTGTGATAGCTGCGAAGAAGATCATAGCACCCTCGAAGCCGTGAACGTGCATGGTCTCGTTGAAGAAACCACCAATGAACAGGACAAATGAGATGGCTGCTGTGCAGAACATGATGGTGCTCCAGCGTAGCTGGGTCTTGATGGTGTGCTCGTCAAGCTCGTCGGCAGGAACAGCCTTGTTGCTCTTCAGCGAGATCCATATGAACAGGATAACCAGTGTGATGAACACGATACCTGAGCGAACGAGGAACGGCATCTCGGGGAAGGCGAACTTATAGATGATAGAGAAGGCGAAGGTGCCGATGGCGCAAACCACAGCAGCAGTACCGCTGGCACGCTTCCACAACAGGCCGAGACCGAAGATGACAACCACACCGGGATAAACGAATGCAGAGTACTCCTGGATAAACTGGAATGCCTGGTCGATACCACCCATCAGCGGGTATACAGCGATAAGGGCGATGATCAGGGCGCTAACAGAAGTCATACGACCAACGTTCACCAGGCGCTTTTCAGAAGCGTTCTTGTTGATGAACTGCTTGTAGATATCCATCGTGAAGAGGGTAGAGGTAGAGTTGAACATAGATGCCAGTGAAGAAATAACAGCGGCAGCCAGCGCAGCAAAGCTCAGACCCTTGACAACGGTAGGTGTGAAGTTACGAATCAGGAAAGGATATGCATCGTCAGAACGTGTGATAGAACCTGCCAGCGTCTCGCGGAGACCATCGCACTCAGGAGCAGTCATAATATAGAAAGCGCAGACACCAGGGATACAAACGATGAACGGAATGAGAATCTTCAGGAAGGCAGCGAATACCATACCCTTCTTAGCCTCTGCCAGAGACTTGGCAGCCAGACCCTTCTGGATGATGTACTGGTTGAAGCCCCAGTAGCCCAGGTTGGTCAGCCACAAAGCACCGAAAATCAGTACGATACCAGGATTGGTGAAGAAGGGGTCTTCCTTCTGTACGATGTTGCCGGCATTGTCAACAACACCATTGATGACGGGATAGAGTGTCTCGTTACGGGTCACAACGAGGTTGAAGTGCTTATCGCCATCAATAGATGCCAGATAGTCCTTGATATGGGTCAGTGCGTCCCAGGCTCCTCCTAAGCCCATCTCGTCGCCGATAACCGACAGCGCAGCATAGGCAGTAATCAAACCGCCACCAACGAGGAAGGTAACCTGCATCACGTCAGTCCAGGCTACAGAGGCCAGACCACCGTAGATAGAGTAGACACCGGCGATGAGGAACAAGGCGAGGATGATGCACATGCGGACCTGGTCAATCTCCATACCTGCCAGGTTGATCGTCATGTCTGTAGGCAGACCCAGAATCTGTTGGATAGCCAGAGCGCCCAGCCAAGCTACTGATGTCAGGTTGACGAAGACATAGAGGAACAGCCACAGCAGAGAGAAGGCGAAACCTACACCCCAGTTATAACGCTCGCGCAGGAACTGAGGGATGGTGAAAATCTTCTTCTCAATCATCAGCGGCAGCAGGAACTTACCTACTACCAGCAGGGTGGCAGCGGCCATCAACTCGTAGGCAGCCTGTGCAATACCCGATGCGAAGGCTGAACCGGACATACCAATGAACTGCTCGGCAGAGATGTTGGCAGCGATAAGTGATGCACCCACAGCCCACCATGTCAGGGTGTTACCTGCCAGGAAGTAGTCGGTAGATGATTTCTCTTCACCCTTCTTGCTGCGAGACAGGAACAGTCCCATACCCACAAGAATGATGATGTAAACGATAAAGACAAGATAGTCGGCAGTAGCAAAGCCATTGTTGCTAAGTGCCTCGAAAATTCTATTCATAAGTTTTGATATAGTTATTAAATGAGTTTATTCATTAAAAATAGAGAAGGTGTAAGAAGCATGGCTGTAGTACTTCTCGCCGGGCTTCAGTACGGGACTTGCCCATTCAGGATGGTTGGGGCTGTCGGGGTATTTCTGGCTCTCCAGACATACGCTGACGTGCTTAGGATACTTCACACCATGCTTGCGGATGATGTCAGCATCTTTGCCAACACCCTGGAAGTTGCCCGAGTAAACCTGTACGCCAGGCTCGTTGGTGCGCATCTCCATCAGGATACCGGTCTTGGGAGAATACAATGAGGCACATACCTGAGTGTCGTCACCAGCGGTGTTCAGACAGTAGTTGTGGTCGTAACCTGTTGCGTTCTGTACCTGGTCGTATGAAGAGTTGATAGAGTCGCCAACAGCGTGGGGAGTACGGAAATCCATAGCGGTACCCTCTACGTCGCGAATCTCGCCAGTGGGAATGTACAACTTGTCAGAAGCCGTAAACTTGTCGGCATTGACATACAGCACCTGGTCGTAGGCAGCCTTGGTGAAATCGCCACTCAGGTTGTAGTAGTTGTGGTTGGTCTGGTTGATGATGGTCTCCTTGTCGGTTGTTGCCTCCCAAACCATGTCAAGCGTGTTGTCGGCAGTAACCGTGTAGGTGGTAGTAGCAGTAACAGTACCGGGGAAACCGTTCTCGCCATCCTGGGCAACAATGGTCAGCTTCAGGATAGAGTCGCCAATCTGCTCAGCGTCATATACCTGGTTCATCCAACCTGTAGTGCCACCTCCGTGGAGGCTGTTAGGACCGTCGTTCTGCTTCAGTTGATAGACAGAGTCGCCCAACTGGAACTGACCATTCTTGATACGGTTGGCATAGCGGCCTACACTTGAACCGTAGTCGGAAGGAGAATTCAGCGTGTCGGTGTACTGTGCGATGTTGTCGAAACCAAGAACAACATCGGTGGGCTTGCCATCCTTGTCAGGCACTACAAGCGACACGATACGGGCACCATAGTTGGTGATACATACCTCCATGCCGTTCTGGTTCTTCAACGTGTACAGCTTGACGGGCTTCTCGTTGATGAGGGTGTCGAACTTGGCAGGATCGAGTCCTGACACGGTCAGCGTCTGCTCGGGAGCAGAACTACATGCTGTAAACATTGCTGCTGCAATGCCTACAAGACAAAATGTTGCTTTTAAGCTCTTCATTTCTTTGATGTTTTAAGTTGTAAGTCAAATTTGGGTGTAAAATTACAACTTATATTTGACATAACAAAATAAAACATCAAAAAAATGCGCTAATTAAAGAATATTAGTACTGCTCTGGAGTCCTGCGCTACTCTTCTTTGGGTTCTTCCGCTGCAGGTTTGTTGTCGGGCAGTGCCTGTTGGTTGGCATTGTGATCTACGGGCTTGCTGACGATATTGCCCATCTCGTCAATGACCTCAACGGTGCGCTCGCCATCCAGGGCAAGACTGTCTACTGCCAGCGAGTCGGAGTCTGATGGAGCTTTGAAGTAGCCACCGCAGCCATAGTCGTTGGGCGACAGACCTTCATACTTGCCGAACTTGGCGTGGTATTGTTTGAAGTTGCTGTCTTTCAGTACGTTCTGCAGGAAATATCCGCAGATGGGCAGTGCGGTACGGTTGCCCTGTCCCAGTTCGCCGGTACGGAAGTGGATGCAGCGATATTCACCGCCCACCCAGGCACCACAAACCAGTTTGGGGGTGGTGGCAATAAACCAGGCATCAGAATGATTGTTCGACGTACCGGTCTTTCCACCGAAGTCGGTATCTGTGTCATAGCCCACAAAGCCGCGCAGGCGTGAAGAGGTACCGCTCATGCCACCCATCAGCAACTGCTGAACCATAAAGGCAGACTTCCGTGAGAGTGCCTGTTCGTCGTCAGAGGGGGCAACATATATCTCGTTGCCGTCGCGGTCCAGGATGCGAGTGACAAGGACCGGTTTGCGGTGTACACCGTCGTTGCACGGCGTACAGTAGGCGTTGACCAGTTCTTCCAGCGTTACGTCACTGGAGCCCAGTGCCAGCGCCGGGGTGGGGTCGAGGTGGCTCTTGATACCCATTGCGTAGGCCGTCTTGGCAATACGGTCGATGCCGCACTCCTGTCCCAGGCGTACAGCCACCGAGTTGATACTCATGGCAAAGGCCTGCTTCAGGGTGATGTTCACACCCGAGAAACGACCGTCGGCATTTGTCGGAGCCCATGTGACTTCCTTCTTTTCCTTGGCGTCATAAACCTTCATTGCGAAGTATTCGTCTTTGCGGGTGTCGCAAGGTGTGATACCTTGGTTCATGGCCTCTGCATAAACGAAGAGCTTGAACGTAGAGCCTGGCTGGCGCATAGCCGTCACCTTGTCATACTTCCACGTCTTGAAGTCGATGTCGCCCACCCACGCCTTTACATGTCCCGTCTGAGGTTCCATGGCGATGAATCCGCAATGCATGAAGTGTTCCATATAGCGGATGGAGTCCAGCGTCGACATCTCTTTCTCTATGGTGCCCTGTTCATAGTCAAAGAGCTTCACCTTGTGCGGCAGGTTCAGATAGTAGTTGATGCTGTCCTGGTTGTTGTCATACTTTTGTGCCAGCATCTTATAGTACGACGTCTTCTTGGCCAAGTCTTCGATGAAATGAGGAATCTCCACGTGGTGCTCGTCCTGCCAGGGATTGGTGGAGCCCCAGTGGGCGTTGAAGGTTCTTTGCACCTGTTTCATCTGCTTGACAGCAGCTTCCTCGGCATACTTCTGCATGCGTGTGTCGATGGTGGTATAGATCTTCAGACCGTCCCTGTATAGGTCGTATCCATTCTCGTTGCACCACTTCTGCATGTGGTTCTTGACGGCCTCTCGGAAGTAGAGTGCCTGACCGTCGTAGTTGTTTTCTACGCTAAAGTCCAACTTGACCGACTTCACCTTCAGCGTGTCGTAGGCCTCCTGTGTCAGGTGTTTGTGGTTCAGCATGTTGTTGAGCACCACATTGCGACGGTTCATGGAGTTCTTCGGATTGATGCGCGGATTATAGTAGGTCGTAGCCTTCAGCAGTCCCACGAGAACAGCGGCCTGGTCGGCAGTAAGGTTCTTGGGCGTCGTACCGAAATACGTCTTGGCAGCAGTCTTGATGCCGAAGGCGTTAGAACCAAAGTCGACGGTGTTAGCATACATCGTGAGGATTTCCTGCTTGTTAAAGAAAAGCTCGATTTTGACGGCTGTTATCCACTCCTTGCTCTTCATGATGAGCATCTTGACACCGGGTATATAGCCCAACAGTCCCGTAGAATACTCCGTACGTACACGGAACATGTTCTTCACCAGCTGTTGGGTGATGGTCGATGCTCCACGGGCCTCGTGGTGGACGACGTAGTCCTTGAAGGCAGCAAAGACACCTTGGAAGTCGACACCGAAATGATGATAGAAGCGCTCGTCTTCCGTGTCTACCAGTGCCTGCCAGAATACGGGGTTGATGTCTTCGTAGGCTACAGGGGTACGGTTCTCGCTGAAATACTTTCCAATGAGAACACCATCCGCACTATATAACTCAGATGCTTGTACGGTCTTCGGATTCATGATGGCATTCATACCGGGCGAGCGTCCGAAGAGCCACAGGAAGTTGATGTCTACCATCACCAGGTAGAGCAGGAAGGCAACGACAAAAGTCAGAAAGCCAATCCCCAACTTGCTATACCATTTGCGACCAGCATAAAGATGCTTATACCAAGGCCAAAAGTTTTTGATGCCATTCCAACATCTTTCAACGTATTTATTCATAGTGCTTCAGATAGTTCAATAATTCTTGTTTATCGTTTGGGTGGAACCAGTGCATGTCCACATCACGCTTGTACCACGTCAGTTGTTTACGAGCATAGCGACGCGTATTCCCTTTGATACGCTCTACCGCTTCTTCCAGCGACCAGCGCCCGTCAAGATAGTCGAATATCTCTTTATATCCCACTGTGTTCAAGGCGTTTACGCTCCGTTTGTTAATGAGACTCTTTGCCTCTTCCAGTAGTCCGTCTTTCATCATCTGGTCCACACGCTGATTGATGCGGTTGTAGAGTTCCTCGCGCTCTCTGTTCAGTCCAATCTTGACGATGCGGAAGGGGCGCTCCTTCTTCTGTTGTGTGCGGAACGACGTGTAAGTCTTTCCTGTCTGGTGACAGATTTCCAGTGCATGAATGACGCGACGGTAGTTTTGGCGGTCCACGATAGCGTAATGCTCCGGATCCAATTGGCGTAGTTCTTCACAGAGCGCCTCCAGTCCTTCTTCCTGATAGCGTCGCTTCATCTCCTCGCGGATGTCGTCGCGAACGGTGGGAATGTCGTCAATGCCATTGCATACCGCGTCGATGTACATCATGCTTCCACCCGACAGCAGCTGGATGGGCGATGACGACTCTTTTATGTACGACAACACCTCCTGTTCGTACATGGAGGCGTTGTAATAGTCGTCGATGCTTTTGGAGCCAACAAAGAGGTGGGGTACTTGCCGTAATTGTTCATCGGTAGGTGCTGCCGTCCCGATTTTCAGTTCGCGGTAGATCTGCCTGGAATCTGCATTGATGATAGGTACACCATAGTGTTGTGCCAACTCCATCGTCAGCGCTGTCTTCCCTACTGCCGTAGGTCCCGTAACAACAACGAGCGTCTTCACCACCATTTCCTCCTCATTTTTTCTGGCTTCTTTGCTCGCTTTATCGTATCACTCCACGCTTAGAGTTCTCGATGAACGAACAGATATAGTCAACCTCCTTGGAATCAGGATATTTCGCACGTGCCTCGGCAACGCCGTCCTTCATGATACCTTTGGAGTAGATGATGCGATATGCATCGTGGATGGCGTCGATGGTCTCGTTAGAGAAACCTCTGCGGCGCAGACCAATCAGGTTGACACCCGCATAGCGGATAGGTTCTTTGCCGGCAATAACATAGGGAGGAATGTCCTGTGAAGTACGGCTGCCGCCCTGGAACATGATATAGCCTCCGACGTGCAGGAACTGGTGGAACAGGCAGCAGGCAGAGATGATGGCATTGTCGTCAACCTCCACCTCTCCGGCAAACTTTGTCGAATTGCCGATGATGCAACCATTACCTATCACACAGTCGTGACCGATGTGCATGTTCTCCATGAGCAGGTTGCCATTGCCTACGACGGTTCTGCCTCTTGATGCCGTACCGCGACTGATGGTTACATTCTCGCGAATGCTGTTGTTGTTGCCAATCTCGCAGGTAGTCTCTTCACCCTGGAACTTCAAGTCCTGGGGTTTGGTAGAAATGCTGGCACCGGGGAAGAATTCGTTGTTATTACCAATGCGAGCACCAAAGTGGATGGTCACATTGTTCAGAAACTTATTGTTGTCACCAATGACGACATTCTTGTCGATGACACAAAAGGGGCCAATGACGTTGTTGTCACCAAGCTTTGCCTCAGGGTCTACTACGGCCAATGGATGTATCTGGTTCATGCGCGTACAATATTATATATATGTGTGATTTAAAGTCTTTTTTTTACTTGTTCTTGACGATTTGTGCGGTGAAGGTTGCCTCGGCAACAACATGGTCGCCGACAAAGATGTAACCTTTCATCGAAGAGATGCCGTGGCGTACAGGTGCCAGCAGGTCGACCTTGAAGATGAGGGTGTCACCAGGAACAACCTTCTGACGGAATTTCACGTCGTCAATCTTCATGAAGTAGGTAGACCAGCTTGCGGGATCCTCCAGCGTGTTCAGCACCAAGAGACCTCCACACTGTGCCATCGCCTCAATCTGCAGAACACCTGGCATGACGGGCTCTTCGGGGAAGTGTCCCTGGAAGAACGGCTCGTTGGAGGTAACGTTCTTGATACCCACAATGGTGTTGGCACCCAGCGAGATAACCTTGTCGACCAACTGCATGGGATAGCGGTGGGGCAGCAGTTCACGGATGCGGTTGACATCCATTACCGGCTCCTCGTTGGGATCGTAGAATGGTGCCTGAATCTCGTGCTTGCGAATCTCACGGCGCATCTGACGTGCAAACTTGTTATTGATGGTATGTCCGGGACGTGTTGCGATGATGCGACCCTTGATGGGCTTGCCGATCAGCGCCATATCGCCGATGACGTCCAGCAACTTGTGGCGAGTACATTCGTTCTCCCATACCAGCGGCTTGTGTTGTATGTAGCCCAGCTCGGTAGCATCGCGATGCTCCACACCCAGCATGTCTGCCAGCATGTCGAGGCGCTCCTGTGTTGTCTGGCGCTCGTAGATGACGATAGCGTTGTCCAGGTCGCCACCCTTGATGAGGTTAGCCTGCAACAGCGGTTCGATGTCGCGTACAAAGACAAAGGTACGTGCGGGAGCTATCTCTGCAGGGAAGTCCTCTACCTTGTTGACGGTAGCAAACTGCGAATTGATAATCTTTGAGTCAAAGGAGCACATGGCGGTGATAGAGAACTCGTCATCGGGCAGGATAGTGATGCACGAACCGGTCTTCTCGTCCTTCACCTCAATCTTCTTGCGGATGATATACCAATCCTTGGGAGCGTTCTGCTCCTCCATGCCGACCTCTCTGATTTTCTCCACATACTGGATGGCAGAACCGTCCAGGATGGGGAACTCCGGTCCGTTGACCTGAATCAGACAGTTGTCGATGCCCAAGGCGTACAGGGCAGCCAGACCGTGTTCTACGGTTGACACGCGGGCGTCACCCTTAGCCAGTACGGTACCGCGCTGAGTGTCAATGACATTCTCGGCAATACCGTCAATGATAGGCTCACCTTCCAGGTCTATGCGCTGTATCTTATAACCAGTGTTCTCTGGGGCAGGGTTGAACGTTACTGTCAGGTTCAAACCTGTGTGCAATCCCTTACCGAAGAGGGAGAAACTGCCTTTGAGTGTTTTCTGTTTCATAGTATCTTATTTTGATTTCTTGAGTTCTTCTATTTCCTTGCGCAGCATGCCTAGCTCTTTGTACATGTCGGGCAGGCGCTTCATGACAGCCTGAGCTTTGAAGAAAATCTTCGGGTCGATGGCAGGAGCACCAATCAACTGCTCGCCATTGCCCTTGGTATTGCTGATGACTCCACTCTGTGCACCTACAAAAGTCTTGTCGGCAATCTTGATATGTCCGGAGAAACCTGCCTGGCCTCCCACCATACACCACGCACCAATCTTGGTACTTCCTGCCATGCCTACCTGTGCAGACATCACAGTGTTCTCACCGATTTCGCAGTTGTGGGCTACCTGGATGAGGTTGTCCAGCTTCACACCCTTGTGGATAATCGTCTGTCCCATGGTAGAGCGGTCCACACAGGTGTTGGCACCAATTTCTACATTGTCTTCTATAACCACGATGCCAATCTGTGGAATCTTGTCATAGCCCTCCTGGTTGGGCGCAAAGCCGAAACCGTCGGCACCGATGACGCTGCCTGCATGAATAGTTACATTCTTACCAATCTTACAACCGTCATAGATGGTGACATGGGGGAAGATGCGTGAGCCGTCACCGATGGTTACGTTGTCACCAACGTAGGCAAACGGTGCGATATATACGTTTTCGCCAATCTTAGCAGTCTTTGACACGAATGCCAGCGGGTCGACGCCCGTCTTCTGCGGCATCATCGAGGCATACAACTGCAGCAACTTGGCCACACTCTCATAGGCATTCTTCACACGGATAAGTGTGCAGTTGACGGGCTGTGTCAGTTCCACATCCTCGTTGATGAGCACTACGCTCGAAAGGGTTTCGTAAATATAAGGGGTGTATTTCGGATTGGAAAGGAAAGAGATAGCTCCTTCCCGACCTTCTTCAATCTTGGCAAAGGTGTTGATTTTAGCGTCAGGATTGCCCTCAACACGGCCGTTAATCATGTCGGCAATTTGCTTGGCTGTAAACTCCATAGTATGTATCAAGTTTTAATAAACGCTGCAAAGTTACAAAAAAATTCTCAAACTCGTTGATAACAGAGGTAATATTTGCGTATTTTTTTTGAAAGTAGCTGTACATTGAGAATTTCCGAGGCCTCGGAGATGTCTTTTACAGTACCGTCTTTGTACAGGATTCCGATGCTGTCATCCTCCGGGTTGTACATGTCTTTTCCTATTTCCGTGAGCGACATCAGGTGACTGGTGTCCGCCAGACTGATGCCCATCGCGTCAGCTATCTGCTGGCGTATCTCGGCCAGATGCTCCTCGGTGGGTGGCTCTTCCGTGACCTCCACCTTGAACAGTCGGCGGTCTACCAGGTCGGTGGCCAGCGTAGCCAGTATCTTGTCGTCGTGGTGGCGCCACACCTTCAGGGCGCTCCAGATGTCGGAGTCGTCCAACTCGGCATAGTTGCTGAGCGCATCGTCGTGCGTGGCAAACCATTCGGCATCGATGTCGTTCTGCAGGAAGTAGGCGAGGGCAGGAGAGGCAAACACCTCGTGACCCTTCTGTGCCAGTTCCTTGGCTCTCTTTAAAGCGTTGACCAGCACCTTCTCGTAACCTACGGTGGTCTTGTGCAGATATACCTGCCAGTACATCAGTCGGCGTGTCGTCAGGTAGTTCTCCACCGAGTAGATACCTTTAGCCTCCACCACCAGACGATCGTCCATCACGTTCAGCATCTTGATGATACGTGCCGAACCGATGTTTCCCTCCGTGACACCCGTATAGAACGAGTCACGGCGCAGATAGTCCAGCCGGTCCATGTCCAGCTGCGACGAGATGAGTTGGTGGAAAATCTTGTTGGGGTATTCGTCCTTGAAGATAGAGATAGCCAGATTCAGCTGACCTTTCATGTCGTTGTTGATCTGCTCCATCATCATGAGCGAGATGTCTTCGTGCGAGATGCCGTGAATCAGCGTGTTCTCCAAGACGTGCGAGAACGGACCGTGTCCGATGTCGTGCATCAGGATGGCAGCCTGTACCGCTTCGGCTTCCGAGTCGAAGATGTAGATGCCCTTCTCTGTCAGCGACTTGACGGCTTCCGACATCAGGTGCAGCGCACCCAGCGAGTGTTGGAAACGGGTGTGGCGGGCACCGGGATATACAACAGAAGCCAGTCCCAGCTGTACAATGCGGTTCAGTCGCTGGAACAGCGGGTGCTGTACGATATCATAAAGCAACCCCCTTCGGATTTTGATAAATCCGAAGACGGGGTCGTTGATGATTTTATGTTCGTTCATTGTGCTTTCAGCGCTGCTATTGACTCGCGCAGGGCAGCAATCTTCTCTTCAGAGTCGCTTTGCTTCTTACGTTCCATAGCGACAACAGCCTCTGGGGCGTTCGCAACGAAGCGTTCGTTAGAGAGCTTCTTCTTGACACCTGCCAAGAAACCTTCCAGGTGCTGCAGCTGTGCTTCCATCTTTGCAATCTCGGCGTCGACGTCAATCATGTTGCCCAGAGGAACGGCAAACTCGTCTGTACCAATCATGAAGGCACTGGATGTGGCATCCTTCTCGCTAACCACCTCGATGGCATTGACGTTAGCCATCTTCTGGATGACGGCGTTGAAGGCCTCATAGCGGTTCTGACCAACAGTCTGCAGAGACAGTGCCTCCTTGGGGGCGATGTTCTTCTGGTTGCGTACCATGCGGACACCAGAGACAATCTGCTTCACACTCTCTATCTGAGCAATCAGCTCATCGTCAGCAGCCGTAGGAGCGGGGAGCGTCAGACTGACACTCATGATAGACTCACCATCCTTGCGGTCGTAGAGGTGCTGCCACAGCTCCTCGGTGATGAACGGCATGAAGGGGTGCAGCATTTTCAGCAGAACCTCGAAGAACTCCAGCGTCTTCTCGTAGGTCTGCTTGTCGATGGGCTGAGGCTCGCCATTGATGTAGGCGGGCTTCACCATCTCCAGGTACCAGCTGGAGAACTCGTCCCAGAAGAGTTTGTAGACGGCCATCAGTGCCTCCGAGATGCGGTATTTCTTGAAGAGGTCATCGACCTCTGCATTGGTCTGCTTCAGCTTAGCTTCAAACCACTTGGTAGCAATCTTGCCAGCCTCCGACTGTTCGATGTCGGCCACCTTCCAACCCTTCACCAGACGGAAGGCGTTCCATATCTTGTTGTTGAAGTTACGACCCTGTTCGCAGAGTGCCTCGTCGAAGAGGATGTCGTTGCCGGCAGGAGCAGAAAGCATCATACCCATGCGCACACCGTCGGCACCGAACTTCTCGATGAGTTCGATGGGGTCGGGACTGTTGCCTAACGACTTCGACATCTTACGACCCAGCTTGTCGCGTACGATACCGGTGAAGTAGACGTTCTTGAAAGGCATGTCGCCGATATACTCGTAGCCGGCCATTATCATGCGGGCTACCCAGAAGAAGATGATATCCGGACCCGTTACCAAGTCGGCAGTGGGGTAGTAGTACTTGATTTCCTCGTTCCCCGGGTTGTTGATGCCGTCGAACAGCGAGATAGGCCACAGCCACGACGAGAACCACGTGTCGAGGGCATCCTCGTCCTGACGGAGGTCAGCATCGGTGACGGCAGGATTCTTCTGCTGAGCCAACTTCAATGCCTCCTCACGAGTCTCGGCAACTACGTAGTCGTCGTTCTCGTTGTAGTAGTAGGCGGGAATGCGATGGCCCCA
>OMQN01000033.1 GCA_900313235.1 uncultured Prevotellaceae bacterium
TGCGCGGGTGTCAATGACGCCGACGGGCACCATGCGGGCATACCACTTGCCACTACGGGCGGTTCCATGACTCTGATCTTGATGCAAACGATAAAGTACTGACATAATCTTGTGTGTTTTTCTTGGTTCTTAGTACTTGGTGGCTCTTGCCACCCTTTTCTTCTCTCTCTTAGGCTAATAAGTAAAATTATACAGCTGATTTGGGCCCGTTATACAGCTAATAATCTCGCGTATCAGCCTGTCTCAGAAGCGGCTTAGCCTGTCTCGCGCGCCAACTGCCTCACCTCATCTTTTGACAATGCAAAGATACGAAAATAATTTGAATTGTGCAAGAAAAAATCGAATTTTATTTAGAATAATTCTAAATAAATTTTCGAGAAGCCGGATTGTGAATTGTGAATTGTGAAAATACCGAATATTTGTTCGAGAAAATCAAGAGAAGCTAATTTTATTTATATTATATTATTATAATAATATAATATAAATAAATACATTCTTCTCATTTTTTCCTCATTACCAAGGTACTATTTTTCCCGTTTTCACATTTCCCAATTTCACAAAATTTCAGAGAAGAAATAGCTCGAATATTAGGAATATTTTGTATCTTTGCAAACATCTAACAATAAATAAAGCAAGATATGGAAACGATTATTATCGGACAAGGTTATAATATTGAGGAAGATTCCTCTGTTGGAAAGGAACTGGTCAAGCAATTCGAATCCAAAATATACGACAACTTTACGTGCCTCGTTGCATTTGCAAGTTATAGCGGCCACAGATAATAAGGGAATTATGGGTGAGTTGGATTTAAACGGTCAAATTGAGTCGCAGATTGCGACACAATCTTTGATGCAGGATTTGCGTCATATCATCGAGCAAGCTCGTGGTCATGTGGCAGCTACAGCCAATTATGAACAGACTATGATGTATTGGCATATAGGCGAGCGCATCAACCGCGAAGTGCTTGGAAATCAGCGTGCTGAATACGGAAAACAAATTGTGTCGCAGGTTGCGACACAATTGCAAGACGAGTATGGCAAGAAAGGATTTGAGACTCGTAATATCAGAAGAATGATGCAATTTGCCAAAGAATTCCCTGATTCCAAAATTGTGTCGCAGCTTGCGACCAAATTGTTTTGGTCACATTTTATAGAGGTTCTTCCCTTAAAGGATCCCCTTCAAAAAGAGTTTTATATCACTTTGGCTGCATCAGAAAAATGGGGACGCGATAGGCTTCGCAAGGAAATCGATGGCATGCTTTTCGAGCGTACAGCGATCAGTGGTAAGCCCGAAGAGTTTATCAAGAAAGAACTCTCCACATTGCGCGATGGCAATGTCATGTCGCCAGACTTAGTTTTTAAGAGTCCGTACTTCTTGGAGTTTACAGGACTAAAGGGTTTCTATAGCGAAAAGACGCTGGAGGACTGTTTGGTGGCCCATTTGGAGCAGTTTCTTATTGAACTGGGTAATGGTTTCAGCTTTGTAGCTCGTCAGAAACGGATGATTATCGATGGCGAGGACTTCTATCTTGACTTGTTGTTCTATCATCGTCGTTTGCACCGTCTGATAGCCATTGACCTGAAGAAAGGACGATTCAAGGCAGAGTACAAGGGGCAGATGGAACTTTATCTGCGTTGGCTGGAGCAGAACGAAATGGAACCTGACGAAAAAAATCCACTTGGTTTGCTACTTTGCACAGAGGGCAGTGAGGAACAGATAGAACTGCTACAACTTGACAAGGCTGGTATTAAGGTGGCTCAATATATGACAGAGCTACCTCCTCGTGAAGTGCTACAACGCCAGATTCAAAAGTCTTTAGCTGTGGCAAAAGCACAATTGGCTAATTATGTAGAGGATGATGTTTAAAAGTGACAGGTAGAATTTAAGAAAGAAATAATATGGGGCCATCAATCCAGATTAATTCAAATTTGAACTATCCGATAGGAAAGATTATCAACCAAGAATTACAGAATTCTGTTGAGACTCAGATAGCTGTGGCTTTTTTAAAAAAGTCAGGCATCAAGGCCATAGAAGATTCTTTACTAATGTCCCTTGACAAGGGAGCTAAATTTGAATTGATAGTTGGTCTTGACTTCAAAACAACTGACCCTTTTGCAATGAAGTATTTCATTGACTTAAAGAAAAAATACAAGGAAGTGAATTTTTATTGTTATGGAGATAAAGGTGACAACAGAAACGACATAGTCTTTCACCCTAAAATTTATATGTTTAGAAACCCCAAAGAGGTCACGTCCATCATAGGGAGCACAAATCTAACTCAAGGTGGTTTAATGAGTAATTTCGAGTACAACGAAGGCAAATTTATTGATGTGAGTAAACTGCCTAAAACAGTTAAGACAGAATTAATTAGTATGGTTGACAAATCGTTCCTGTAAAGACTCTTTATGCAGATAAGTCGAAGCATCTACAAGAATCCAGACAATGACCCACGAGGCCCTTGGCAATCTGTGACTGCAAATGTGCAAGCAGGTCATGCTGTTCCAAGTCAGTTCTATACGGTAGTTTCTCCAACTGGTGTTAAACATAATCCACCTAAGGGCCGTTGTTGGATTTATAACGAGGAACGCATGAAACGTGAGATTGCCGAGGGAAACATATGGTTTGGGAAAGATGGAAGCAATACCCCACGTGTAAAGAAATTCTTACGCGATGCGAAGATAGGTCTTACGCCGGAAACAATTTGGCCGGCCGATGAAGTCGGAACCTCTGATAGTGCAAAGAAACAGCTGATGTCTCTGTTTCCTGATAAAGAGAACATCTTTGAAACACCCAAGCCAGAAGAATTGCTAAAACGCATTATTGAGATTGCGAGCGATGAAGGTGATTACGTCCTTGATTGTTATATTGGTTCTGGTACTACGATAGCAACTGCTCACAAGTTGAATCGTCATTATATCGGCATTGAAATCGGAAACCAAATGTCTGAGTTAGTTGTCAAGCGCATGAATAAAGTAATTGAAGGGGAAAGTAGTGGCATATCTGAACTCTCAGGATGGCAAGGAGGAGGATACTTTGCTTTTTATAATTATGACAAGAATGCAACACAGTTAAAAGTAGAACATGCAAGTCAGCCTGTGGCACGCATAGAACCACTTACAAGACCCAAGAAAGCTGCAGTACACTACCACCAACTAGATTTCTTTGATGTCTTGCAACGTTACCCTGAATATATCGTTGAAAACAGCGTAGTACGTGACGATTTCGTTGAACAAGATTCAGAGGACGAACCACATGGAAATGTTATAAAAGCGACAAGGAGTGTGCTTGTTAGCTTGGTGAAGAATGACAATGTGGAGCGCTATCTTGACCAGTCAGCAAAGATTTACTATACAGGAAAGAAGTTTCCATCATCTGTGGCTTTGAACAAACTCTACTACTTCATGCCATATATCAAGAAGAAGGGAATCCGTGACTTGTATTTGATAAAGATTGCTCGTGTGGGTACTCGAAAGGAAGGGCAGCCTGACAACGACCCCAACGATTTCCGTTTGGTGTTTGAGATTGAGTTTGTGAAGACACTCTTCAAAGATTATAAGCCTGTTGAGTTGGAAATATGGCATACATTTACGGATACAACGATGGATGTATTGCTAAATAAAGCAAGCTCTTCCATAGCATCAGTTAATATTGCATCAGGAAGGTAATACGAATATTGCAAATTAGAAACAAATATAAGTATATGAATACCGAGATACTTAAACTTGACCCACCGTATGAGTATATTTACTGCAACGGTAGCATCGGACTGCATATAGCGACGATGATAGTGTATGAAGCCAAGACGGATGAGGATGGCAAGTACCAGTTTGTAACGCATAGCCATCCCATAGTAAAATACCACAAATGTCCAGGTGGCACTGTTTGGAACAGAGCCGAGCTGACAGACTGTAAGGTGCTGTGCCGTGAGGACGACAAGCGGATTACGATGAATCAGCTCTATGACTTTGTTTCCGGTGTTGGTCAAATGCGTTTGTCGGATGATTATGTCGATGTTTTAATGGATTTCCTCTCTGCGGCAGCGTGGAAGGACGTGCTCGATACCAACGGCATTGAGATAGAATGGCCGATGTTGGATGTGAATGGTGAGCAAAAACCTCAGGACGAATTCATTATTACGCTGATGTTCCAAGAGAATCCAGAGGGTTCAAGATTCAAATATATGTGTCGCGACTACGGAGCCTCTGATATTGAACTTATTGGTGGTGCTCTGTTGCCTTTCTCCTCTCAATTCAATACAAAGGAGGACTTGGAAATACAGTTGATGAACGGCATGATGTCATACTATACGGCATTCAGAGACCATCAGTTCAAGATTGTGTTTGACTCACATGGCAGCGAGTTTGACGATATCATTGCGAAGGTGAACAGCAAGGAGGAAGAGTACCGTAAGAGTTGCAATGAAATCGACGTATGATCTTCTAAGTCAGGAGGCCACGTCGCATCTTCAATCCATTGACAGAATCTTCGCCCATCTCCAAAAGGTGTATCAAGAGACGGGCGACGAGGACGCCAAGATGGCCATGGACAGCCTGCGAGGGAACTTACGGACGTGTACGTTCTTAGGTCCTCCTGCTACAGGCAAGAACATGCTAAAGAAAGAAGGTAACACTTTTCAAGGCCCACCTGCATCAAACGAGGAGCGCTTTACAGATAGGGTAAAGTGCATCATCAGTCGTGCAGCCACGAAAAATGGCCAACGGATTGAGACAAGTGCTCGCGGTCATGCGGGTGCGTACCTCTTTTATATAGATGCCGAGGCATTTTGTAAGGCCATCGACAAGTTATTGTCTGTACACGAGCGAGAGCTAAAGGAATATTTGGGAGGAACGCTCTATTGTGTACAGGTGACAAAGGTTTGCCAGTTCATCGGTCATGTGGTGAGAATGAACATCATCAACGACTCCAAGTTGCAGTTGAGCGACCTGGCTTTCGCATTTGAAAGCTACTATCAGAACTTGGACACGGTAAAGAAGAAGCTCAGCGTAAAAGAGCTGTCGCACCAAGAAAAAGACTTCTTTACCTTCTTCGAAAGCACGTTGAAGGGTGTAAAGAAGCAATTAGAGGCTGCACAAAAGCCTGAATAACCTTGAATAACTTTTGGGGCTCATAGCCCATTATGGCGATATTCTGTGTAAACATCAGAATATCAGCAGCTTATTGTCTTTTTAGAAGATTCTGAATAACTTTGGATTTCACGGAAGTTATTCAGAATCTTTGCATTGTCAAAATAACTAATGTTTAACCGAGTCGAGTAAGGTGGGTGAGGAAAAGTATCCGGATGTAATTGAGCTCAAACTAAAACTTCACTTTTCCACAAGACTCACAAATACGACAAGAAGATGAAAAAGTTTATTGAGATTCCGATGGAGGTGCTGATGCGCTTAACGGATGGCAAGTGTGTAAAAGGATCGTTGCGCCGCGACAAGAAGACTGGCAGTCTGTTGTTCAGAGCCTATATCGGCCAGAAGAGGCAGAAGGACAAGGTAGTCTGTCAATTGGAGAACGGATGGCTGAAGGAGTCGGCTCAGCGCTATAAGTTCTTCAACTCTGTAAAGAAGGACTTATAGCGCAGACTGGTCGACGTGGTGATGCACCGCGAACTGAAGCAGGCGATGCAGGTGTTGGAGATTGAAGAGATTATGGACAATATTTAAAGATAGAAAGGAATTGAAGTATGAAAGACAAGATTATAGTTTATGGTAAGGGTTCGGGCGTTGCCACCACCGCAACGTTTCACGGAAATCAGTGGTGGTTGACCGCTAAGGACGAGAAGCTGGAGCCACTGTATAGTGGTGAGCCTTACGATGAGAGTGACTATCGCTACCTGTGCGAGGCCGACGAGCTGATACAGATAAAGGACCTTGCAGCGATGATGGGTTGTGCACTGGAAAATGCAGAGGTGGACATCAACGAGGAGCTGAAGAGTCGTCTGAAGGACTTGAATGCGCTGGGTGTGAAGTTCCAGGCCACGCCACAGGTAATGAACCTAAAAGTACGCGTGTTCAGCAACCAAGGTACGCATCGCCAGGGCGACTATTCGGTATGCTGCAGCAACGGCGACAACGTCTGGCTGCGTCTGTTTGATATTGATGGCTTTGACGATGCTAAGACGGCACTGCACTGGGCTCGCGTGTACACAGACTTCTTTTCGAGACACGGTGTGAAGGTGAATTGCACGCTGGAGTGCACAGAGGACATTCTAGAACAGTTGCCCGTGTCGGAATACTTTTGTATGAAGGTAGATATTGAGAACCTTAATAAGTAAGTATGGGATTCAGTTATCAGAAAAATTTCAGTAATCCTACGTTGCCCGTTGACGAAGCGCAGTTCTATGCGCTCGTCAGGGCCACGCAGTGGAACGAGACGATAGATAAGTTTCGTGAGACGCACGATGCAGCCTTGAAACGTAAGTTGCCAGCGTTTATCTTCCAGGCCACGTTTGACGAAACCACGTCGAAGGCAGGTAAAACTGGGGCATGGCGCAAGCAGAGTGCCACAAGGTTGACAGGTCTCGTGGTGATGGATATAGATCACGTGGAGAATCCGCGTGATTTTACACAAAAAGAAGGTATAGCTCGACGACCCGAAGGGGAAAGTCAACCGTCCCTTTTGTGTAATTTGGGAATCCTGCTGGTGTATGTAACACCTAGCGGTCATGGTCTGAAGATTGTGTTTAAGGCACGTGCAGAATGGGGCAACCTGATCGACAACCAGCACGAGATGGCGAAGCTGCTGGGCGTGGAGGTTGACGAGAGTTGCAAGGATGCCAGTCGCATGAGCTTCATCTGCAAGGAGTCGGATATTCTGTATATTGACAAAGAGTTGTTTACCTATGAGAACAAGGAATTTGCTGAGAAATACGATGCTGAGTATAGGGCTGGTCATTCTGGTGCTGCTGCGCCTACTGTTGTGGCCAACACGAGTAATAAACAAGGGACTGTCGAAAGTGGCCAGATGGCTGATGAGTCAGTACCGTTAAAGTGGCGTGGCTATGATGTACAGTCTATTATTAACCAGCGTTATGCTGACAAGCTGCCCTGTGCAGCCGATTCAAACCGTCATAACGAAAGCCTTAAACTGGCCTCTGACCTGCTCATCATGTTTGATGGTGACAAGCAGAATACTTTGCAGATCCTCAAAACACAGCCGTGGGTTAAGGAAATTATCGACGAGCGCAACGAGAATGTGGAGCAGACCGTGGCCAGTGCTGCTGAACGTATGGCCGACAGAGAGAAGAAATACCTCAGCCAGATGCCTTCGAAACCTATGCAGGAGGCTATCAAGGAGGCATGCGGCAAGACGTGGCAGGAAATTACACAGACGAAAGCTGCATCCTCGGTAGCGGAGGATAGCATCGGGCAGTGGCTTTGGGAATGGGGCGCCATGATTGAAGAGCAGTTTAATGACTTCCCACTGTTGAGTGACATCTGCAAGGGCTTGAAGCAGAACCAGTATCCTGCTGCCCTGTTTGTGGCTGGCGGCCTGCTGATGACTTTGATGACGCGATGCACTTATCGCTTCTACCATCGCCCAGAGGAGCTGCGTCGATTGAATAACTCAACACTGATTATTGGCGACCCTGCCAGCGGAAAGTCGTTTGCGACAAGGCTCTATAGTCTTTTGGCTGCTCCGCTGAAGGCGGCAGACAAAGCAGGCATTGCGGCCATAAACCACTATAAGGAAGAGGTACGCTCGAAGGCTGCCAACAAGGAGAAACCCGCGAAGCCCAAGGCTATCGTCCGTGTACATCCGGCTCGAACCTCAAACGCACAGTTCATCCAAGATATGGTGAATGCCGTGGAGGTGGTTGATGGTGAGGAGATGCAGCTGCACATGCTGACCTTCGACACCGAGCTGGACAACACGCTCAGCGTGCAGAAGGGAGGTGCATGGATTGACAAGCAGTCATTGGAGCTGAAAGCCTTTCACAATGAGGAGGATGGTCAGGCATATTCCAATCTGGATAGCGTGATGCAGAACTTCTTTGTGACGTGGAACTTCATCTATACGGGTACGCCTATTGCACTGGCCAAGAAGGTGAATGCGTCAAACTTTGGCAGTGGCCTGGCCACCCGCCTGACGTGTATTCCGCTTCCGAGTACGAATTTCCAGATGATGGAACGTGAACGCTATGTAGACTTTACGAGTGACGAAAAACTCAAAGAGTGGGCTTTCAAACTGGACCGTATGAAGGGAATCCTTTCGCTCGACAAAATAGTCGACGAACTCTATGACTGGACGGCACGCCGCATGATGGATGCTAAGGAGAACAACTCCAAGGCTGACGAGATGCTACTGAAACGCTGTGCCTACCATGCCCTGAATTTCTCAGCACCGTTCATCGTTATGCGTCATTGGGCAGACATTCATCAAGACGGCAACTATTGGTGTGGCGAGTTTGAGACGGATGATGTCGACTGGCGACTGGCAGAGTTATTGGTGAATATCCAATATGCTTGTCAGCGACACTATTTCGGAGCCATGGCCGAGAAATATTTCGACGATCAGCACCGCGACGAAGTGACCATGCGTAACCGACAGCCTAAAACCACTGACGGCTACCTGCGACTGCCTGATGAATTCACACGCGAGGACGTCATTCGCTGTTTCAACTACGCCAACGACGAGGCTGCCCGCAAGCGTTGCTCACTATTGGTGGGCGACCATCTGGCAGAAAAGACCGGCAAAGGCCATTATCGCAAGATTAACCAGATGATGGTGTGAATTTGTGAAATGTGAAATGTGAAAAATATCACGACGATGACAGAAGTCAGTATTAATCAAGACGCACGACTCAGCGAGCACTTTACGCTCGCTGAGCTCTGCAAAACAAGCGTGAAGACGAAGGATGGGAATATACCCAGTCATGTAGCAATAGAGAATCTGAAAAGGCTCACAGGGTGGTTGGAGATGCTAAGGGAGGAATACAATAAGCGTTATAGCCTCCCCCTAGCCCCCTCCGAAGGGAAGGGGGACTATGAACAGCCCATTATCATTAACAGCGGTTATCGCTCGCCTGCAGTGAACAAGGCGGTTGGTGGTGTAGCAACCTCAAACCATCTGACGGGTTGTGCCGTAGACATCCGCGTGCTGGGTATGGAACAGTTGCTGCGCTATGCCGTGATCCTGCTGGACATCAGCGACGAGTCGCAAGAGGACTTCGACGAGTTGCTGTTGGAGCGCAATACCAAAGGGACCTACTGGCTGCACTTTGCAGTAAGGCCAGAGGGCAACAGGCGGAAAATAAGGCTGATTACAAAATGTCCCACCAATCTCACGACTGATGGGACCTAAAAACTAACTAACTTACAATTCAACTAAATCCTTATTTCCTATAAAAATCTAATTGTATAAAAAAAACTGTTTTGATATGTATTAACCATAGTGATATTATCAACAGTAGCGTTATTTCTTACTTGGCAATGCGATAGATGCGGAACGACATGGCAGGCAGCTGGTCGTTGATGACGCTCTGCTTCTTGCCGGCTTCTACAGCGATGGTGCCCTGCTTGGGGGTGATGAACTCAGGACGCTGGATGCTGTTCTCGTCGTCCATGCCCTTGTGAGAGAGCGTGATGGTCTTGGCGGTGGTAGCACCCGTCAGGTCTTTGAGGTTCAGCGTGATGGGCTGTGCCTGCTTGGAGGTGTTGACCACCTTGACGATGACCTCGTTGGCAGCATTGTCGTAGGCTGCAGAGGCGAAGAGTCCGTTCTGACCTTCCTGACCAGCTACGGGCACGGCCTTCTTGCCTGCGGGAGTGGTCAGCGAGAGCACGTGGGTACCCTTGTTGGTGGCATAGAGTTGCTGCACATAGTAGCTGACGGTCTTGAACATCTGTGTCTGGTCGTACCATATCTGGTCGGGGCGCCACTGCCAGCCGTCGACGTGAGCGAAGAGCGGTGCAGGAGTCGTCATGTGGACGATGTCGGCATTGCGCTCAAAGCCAGTCATGTGGGCGGCTTCGAGGATGGCTGCCTCGTAGTGGTTCCACTTCTTGCCCTTGCCGTGACAGGCATACTCGCCGGCAAACACCTTCGGGCCCTTGCGGTCGTAGGAGTCGTAGCGCAGACCGTGGGTGAGGAACCACTGTTCGTCACGGTAGTAGTGCTCGTCGTAGAGGTCTACCTTCAGCTCCTTCATGCGGGGCTGCAGGAGGTCGAAGTCCCAGCCTTCGCTGTTAGGACCCGTGGTACCAATGAGTTTCAGGTCAGGATACTTCTTGCGGAGCGCGTCGCTGAACTTCTTGAGACGTGCTGTGAAGACAGGGCCGTAGCCACCATGCTCTTCGTCGTAGTCCCACTGCTCGTTGCCCACACCCAGATACTTCAGGTTGAAGGGCTCGGGGTGGCCCATGTCGGCACGAACCTTACCCCACTTGGTGGTAACGTCGCCATTGGCAAACTCCACGAGGTCGAGGGCATCCTGAATATAGGGGCCAAGGTCGTCGAGAGCAACGTGTACGCCAGGCTTGGTGGGGTCAGGGTTCTGGAACTGACACGACAGGCCGCACGAGATGACGGGCAGCGGTTCGGCACCGATGTCCTCAGAGAGTTGGAAGAACTCGAAGAAGCCCAGACCATACGACTGGTAGTAGTCGGGGAAGTAGCGGTAGTCGAAGGTGTACTCCCAGCGGTTGTGGTTCAGCGGACGGTTCTCTACAGGACCTACGCTGTTCTTCCACTGATAGCGCTCGTCGAGTGAGCTACCCTCAACGATGCATCCGCCAGGGAAGCGGAAGATGCCGGGGTGCAGGTCTTCAAGTGCCTGAGCGAGGTCACGGCGCATGCCGTTCTCGCGGTTCTTATAGGTATTCACGGGGAAGAGCGAGATGTGCTCGAGGGCTACGCATGACTGTGAACCGTTAACAAGGAAGATGCGCAACTTGGCATGCTTCATCGTCTTGGTAGAGGTCAGCGTGAGGGTATACTTCTTCCATGTGGTCGACGTCACGTCCAACTTCTGCTCCACAAACTCCTGCTTCTCGTCCATAGAGTGCTCGTCGATGAGCTGCACACGGATGGTTGCCTTTGCCTTAGGAGCCTTTGCCCATACGGAGAAGCGATACTGCTCGCCCTTCTTTACGCCAATGCCGAAATAGCCCTCGTTGACCAGTCCCGAACGGAGGTCGTTGTGGCCAGGGTCGCTAAGCACCACATAGTGTGGACAACGCTCGAAAGGACCATCGTCCTTGACTTCTACACAGCCGAAGGACTGCCAGCCCATCAGTTGCTGTGGGAATTCGAACGAGCGGTTTTTTACCAGTTCACCATACAGTCCGCCATCGGCAGCATAGTTGATGTCCTCGAAAAAGATTCCATACATCGTTTGCTGGATGGGGGCCCCCAGTTTCTTGGTGTTTACGTCCATCACACTCTGAGCCATAGCACCCCATGCGGCACTCATGGCGAAAGCCATTGTCAATAACGTTTTCTTCATATCTGTATACTTTAGTATTATCATAACGCAATTTCCCGTCGTTTGTTTTATATTGTAGGAGAATCTCCTACTCTGTTACGCGGAAGTAGTCGAAGTCGGCAATGCCGCCCGCCTCTTTCGTGGCGTAGTGGAACAGTGCGAAGCGGTAGCCGCAGAAGTCGGGCCAGTCGTAATACATCTGCAGCGTGTCGCCAATGGCGTGCCACTCGTTGCCGTCCAGACTGTAGGCAAATGTAGCCTTGTCAGTCAGATTGCGGAAGTCGGCTTCGAAGCGGAGGTATATCTTACTTCTGCCATCATCCATCTTACATCTTTCTATCTCTTTCCCCACAGCATCGTCCTTCCACATGGCCTTGTGCATGACTATATAGTAGTTTCCATTTTCCTTTTTAATACCAACAAAGCCATAGCGATTCTGGAAGCATGCCAGTCCGGCGACGTCGCCGTCTTTCATCTGTGAGACATCTACGAGCACTTCGCCCTGACAGGTAGGTCCATAGGTGCGCTGAGTCAGTGTGTTGCGGGCATCACGGATGTGGTGAGCGACAGCAGTGGTCTTCAGTCGCAACCACCCCTTGCGCTCAGTGAGGCTCCAGCTCTTCATGTCGGGCACGTGGTTCCACTGCCATACGGGACTGAGCCACCCCTGGCGCTTGTTACCCAAGAGGCTGTTCTTCCACCGCCATCCAAAGCGGCTCTTGCTCTTGGCAGGTTTCCACGACAGGAAGTCGTCGCTGAGCACGATGCCGATGCCCTTCTGGGCAGGCAGGTCGACCATCAGCGGAGTCGTCATATTCTTTCCGGCAGCCAGGCTGTTTGACGTCTTGCCAGTGCCCACGATGGGCCAGCCGTCGGCGCTCCACGTCATAGGCAGCAGAACAGGCATGCGCCCTACACTGCCGTAGTCTTTGAAGAGGAAGCACCACCACGTGCCGTCAGCAGCCTGTACGACGCCACCCTGGCCAATGCCGTTGGTAAGCATCTGCGTATGGCCAAACTCGTCGACCATCTCGCCACCGAACACCAGACGTCCTTCCCAAGGACCATTGAACAGGTCGCGCGAGCGCCAGACAATCTCCTGGCGCTGACCGTCCATGCCTTGTATCATAAAGATATAGTAATAGTCACCAATCTTGTAGCCGTGGTAACCCTCGGCACGCAGTCCGCGGGCAGGGTTCTGCAGATTGGCGTAGTCGATGACCTTGCGACGCTCGCTGACAGTGACGTTCCACTGCTTGTCGACCTTCATCTCGCGCAGATACATGGCGTGGTCGTCGAAGGTGGTGGCAGGGTGCAACACGTACTTCTTCATCTCCTTGCCTGTGTCTTCGAAGAGCAGTCCGGGGTCGTAGCACATCTCTGTCTTCGACATGTGCCAGCACCCGTTCTCTATGTCGTCGGTGACATAGAAGTACGTCGTCTTCGTCGTGTTGCACGTCATCATCATATAGTAGAGCTTCTCGTAAGGATCGTAGCGCAGGTTCGTAGCCCACTGTCCGTTGCTATACTCGCTCTGTCGGTTGAGCAGTCGGAAGTTGTCGCCCTCGTCGAGCGCGTCGTAGGCATAGTTGACGACCTGCCAGTTGGTGAGGTCTTTTGACTTCATGATGCCACAACCTGGTGCAAAGTGCATCGTCGTGGATACCATGTAATAGGTGTCGCCGACACGGATAATGTCGTGGTCGGGAACATCGGAGAAAAGCATCGGGTTGCGGAACTGTGGGTTGTAGACCTCGGGCCAACCGTCGGCAGTCCAACGTATGGGGCGCTGCATGAGTATGCTGGCGCCCTTGTGTTCGATGCTATAGCCATGACAGATGAAGACATCCTCATCGCCAAAGCGGTAGACAGCACAGTGGCCAGCAGCCTCATACTGCTTCTTGTCGCCCTCGATGAAGAGCGTACCACCACCCTCGCGCATGTCTACACCATTGCGGTCGAGGTAAGGACCGTCGACCGTGCGGGAACGTCCCACCGCTACACGGTAGTTGCTCAGCGAGCCGCGGCAACAGTAGTCCCACGCCACAAAGAGGTAGTACCAGCCTCCATGCTTGTAGATGAAGGGAGCCTCGATGGCATTGGTGCCCGCATACTTGGACGTAGGATTCGCTGGGACATTTTTGGCTGTAGGCGAATAGCGGCGGGCAATGGTGCGCGACTGTTCACCTTTAGCGACATGCATGGTGCTGTCGAGACGTATCAGTTGGATACCGTCCCAGAACGAGCCCCACGCCATCCAGGGTTGGTCATTGTCGTCAATGACAAAACACGGATCAATGGCATTCCAATTATTGCGATGTTCACGAGAGGAGACGATGCAGCCCTCATCATTCCAGACGGGTGCAGAGAGCGACGGCGTACTGAGCAGTCCGATTGCTGAACCGTTCTTGCCGAACGTAGAACAGCTATAGGCCAGCCACCAGCGGTTGTTCCAGCGTATGACGTCGGGCGCCCACACATGGTGTTCGAACCCAGGTACCGAGTCGCGTGTCCACTGTGGCATCACGGTCATAACGGGTGTGGGGTCTATCGTCCATGTGCGACGATCCTTGGAGGTCATGTGCTGGATGCCGATGCCTGTACAGTAGAGGTGATAAACATCATCCTCAAAAGCCATCACGGGGTCGTGCACCATTGGATTGTCGGTGGTAATCGGCACCATACGGTGTCGATTACCCTGAGCCATTGCCGACTGTCCGACAATTACCAGCATCACAAATAATAGAAGCCTTCTCATGCTGTGTATATTACTTCTTCAAGACCTTGCGGCCATTTTCAATAACGAGACCTTTGTAGTCAGCGGTTACCTGCTGTCCGGCGATGTTGTAGCGCACGCCGTTGCTATTGTTGTTCATCTTGACGTTCTCGATACCAGTAGGCAATGCATTCACGATTGTCTGAATCTCTTCCTGTGTCATGGCAGAATTCTTTACTACAAGCTGTGCGAACTTGAAGGGAGCGTCAAAATCATTCCAATCCCATGCCTGGTTACCACCAAGGCAGATATATTTCAGTTCTCCGCCATTGCTGAAAAGACCGCGCTGATATTGTCCATCAGAACCATCAAGATTCCATTCGTTAGCAACTACGCCATCAAAATAAACCTTGGCATTATCGTTGTGGAGGACTACTGTATAGTAGTGCCATTTCTTGTCGGCAAGCCAATCTTTCTCTCCATTGTAAATCGCATTAACGCCACTGACATTCTGTGCGTCTGCATAGTCAGTCCATCCTGCACAGTTTGCCTGGAGCACTCCACGATACTGACAAGCAAACATTGGCCAAGAATTTGGATTGTTTTGCTGTGCATATGCTGTAAAAATTGGTGCCCAGTCGTAAGTTCCAGATTCTGCTTCACCAGCATTTACCCAGAAACCAATAGAGAGAGCCTTTGAGGTTTGAGAGTGCGCCAGCAAATCCTCTGGCAAGAGCAGGTAGTTTGATCTCACAGCCGTTGCAACATTCTGGAATACCGTACCAAAAGTATCGTCGCTTACAAAAGAGCCACTACCAACAATGCTCATGCCTTCCTCCAGTTTAGACAAAGCAGCAGAATACTCATAATCACCTTCTACGATTATGTCGTTTGCCATCTGAGCTGCAATATCTTCAGCTGTCATAGCATTGTTCTGCACACGGAACTTGGCAAACTGGAAAGCAGCATCGTTGTCTCCCCAGTTCCAAGCCTGATTGCCACCAATGCAGATACGCTTCAGAAGTCCTCCATAGCTCAGTAAACCAACTTGAGTCGATTCGCCACCAATAGAAGCATCCCACTGATTCTTCAGTATGCCATCAAAATAGACTTTGGCAATCTCGTTTTCAAACACTACTGTATAATAATGCCACTGCTTGTCAGCCAACCAGTCTAAATCACCATGATACAAAGTATTTACCCCTGCAGCATTTTGTACATCAGTATAGTCACACCAACCGCCACAGTTTACTTGTAGAACACCACGATACTGGCAACCTAACATAGGCCACGTGTTCTCATTGTTTACTGGTGCATTTTCATAGGCCATAAACATAGGTGCCCACATATAATCAGCAGAAGCGCCAGCATTCTTCGCGTTAATCCAAAAGCCAATAGAAAGTGCCTTCGACTCAGCAGACTGTGCAAGAATCTGATCAGACTCTAAAAGCAGATAATGTGAGCGTTGAGCACCACCACCATTCTGGAAGACCTTGCCCGTACCGAAAGTATTGTCTTCAACAAAAGTACCATCACCAACAATACTCATACCTGCCTCAAGTTGGGACAAGTCGGCTGTATAAGTATAGGTCTGTGCCATTGCCATTGTGCTAAAGAGTACAGCAGTAATAAAAGTAAAGATTTTCTTCATTGTAGTTTGTTTTCAGTTTGTTATTGATAAAAAGATTATTTAAAAGTACCTCTCTCCTCGCCCACTTCATCGAGCAAGGAGAGAGGTGAATAGACTGCTTATTCAGTAACCTTGTAACCCCAAACGGTGATACCTGTTGCCTGGTTCAGACAAGTGAAGGCGGGTACCTGCTTGTTGGTGGGCTCTAAGGTCTGGAGAACCATGACACCCTTGTATTCGTCAGCACCCAACTTGATGGTGAAGTAAGACTTACCCTCGGTGTTGGTCCATGTGCCAGTACCGGTACCAGTGACAGTGCCGTCAGCGTTGAGCGTGATGTCAACAGGAACAGCCACTTCCTTCTTGGTGTGGTCGAGCGCATAGGGGTGAGCCAACAGCTTGTAGTTGCCTGCAATCTGGTCGGTAGCAATCAGCTGCTTAGCGGCAATGTCGGCAGACTTAGCCAACTCGCCAGTGTACTCGAACGGAGCAGCAACGAGCCATCCGTCAACATTCTGGAAGAGCTGGTGTACACGTACTGCATGACCTTCACCCTGCTCCTGGAAGCGAGAGTGGTAAACCACGTAGGCACGACCGTCAGGAGCGGCAATGACAGAGTTGTGACCCTGTGAGCGCTCTGCCCATGCACCAGAAGCCTGGATATCGCTGCTTGACCAGTCGTAGGCACCGAAGATGTTGACGCCACGGTCGCCAGGGTTCTTCTTATTGAAATCGATACTAGGACCGAAGTTCAGTGCATATTCGGTGTAGATAGCGTTGACATTCTTGCTGTCAAGGTATGGTCCGTCAGGATTCTCTGAACGGAACACGCGCATCTGGTAACCACCATTGTTGTAGTCTGTGGGAACGCCACCTGCTGCCAGTCCGCCGTAGCTCATGAACAGATAGTAGTAACCACCAATATACTCAATATAGCTGGCCTCGCCAGAAGCATAGTGACCGCCGGCAATCTTCTTACCGAAGTAAGGATCAGAAGTCTCGCTCTCAGCATAGGTTACGTCGTAGTCGCGCAGACCGGTCTTCTCGTCCAACTCCAACATAAAGATACCACCACTCCATGAACCGTAAGACATCCACAACTTGCCCTGTTCGTCGTAGAACACGCAGGGGTCGATGGCGTTAGGCCAGTGGTTGCCATAGTTATCGCTGGGAGCATAGCGGCTGGGCAGCGACTCCTGAGCACCAAGAACAATCTCGAGGTCGGTCTTCTTGTAGGTATCGCCAGACTTGAAGCCACTGATAACAACAGGAGCCTGATAGGTGTAAGGACCTACGATGAAGTCGGAGGTCAGCATGATGATGCTGGAGTACCAGCTGTCACCATTGATGCTGAGGTACATGCACCACTTCTTCATCTCCTTGTTGTAAACCACGTCAGGAGCCCACATGTTGCCGTCAACACTCCAGTTGGGATTGGCTGTGCCCGACCACTCAAAAGCATTGAATGCAGGCATGTCGACATCTGCGCCACCTTTCTTTACCTTGGTGACTTCAGGCTTTACGAAGGCAACGTCGTTGCCAACGCCAGTGACACCATTAGCACCCCAGGGCACTGCGACAGCTGTCCACGTCATCAGGTTGGGTGACTTGGCATAGGCACGGTGTGAACCGAAGATGTAGTATGACCAAGAAGAGGGGTCATAGACTACGCTGGGGTCGTGAACGCTGACGCGCTGCAGGTTGCTGGGCCACAGAACCTGAGTAGTAGGGTCTGTGGGAGCAATAGCTGCTGGTGGTGTAGGAATAGAGTTGTCAGGGTACTCGTCCTCTTTACAGCTTGTGACTGTGGACAGCATGCCTACACAGGCAATTCCCATCATCCAGTATTTCATATTATTCTTGTTCATAATTACTTGTCTTTTTAGAATGTTCTTTCAATTGATTACTCGAATACGATGTGAGCCTTCTCAATGGTGAAGCTCATCCACAAGTCACCAGCAACGATGGTACTAATGCCAGTATAGGTCTGGGTGTAAGTGTTGCCATCGACGCCTTCAGATACACACTTCACGTCAGCTGTAGAGCCATGGTTGGTGACAGAAACAGTTACCGTAGCTCCGTTCATGGCATTGCGCCAAGCATCCCAGTCAGTGTGGCTGCAGGTAGCTGTACATGTGCCATAGCCATTACCCCAACCAAAGTTGTCGGCACGCAGAACGGCATACTCACCATCGGCACCCAGGCTCAGGTCTCCCTTAGAGAGCACGAGGAGGTAGTTCTCCCAGTTGTTCGTGCCACCAGCGCTGTAGTTGACGAAACGACGGGTGTAGGTCTTGCCAGAAGGAATCTGAATGAGTGAAGAACGTGCACCAAAGAATGGTGAACTGTTGTCTTCTGCACCTACTACATCGTCGAATTCGATGTGGCTCTTCTCAATGGTGAACGACATGTAGAAGTCGTTAGGATCGCTAACCGTAATACCTGTGTATGTCTGCGTATAGCTCTGGTTGTCAGAACCTACGATATCAAACTTCACATCAGCTGTACCATTACCGTTGTTAGTAACGTAAGTCGTCACCTTGGCACCATTCATGGCTGCACGCCAAGCATCCCAGTCAGTGTGGCTGCAGGTAGCTGTACATGTGCCGTAGCCATTGCCCCAGCCGAAGTTGTCGGCACGCAGAACAGCATACTCACCATCGGCACCGAGGCCCAGGTCGCCCTTAGAGAGCACGACGAGGAAGTTCTCCCAGTTGTTCGTGCCACCAGCGTTGTAGTTCGTGAAGGTAGACACAAATGTCTCGCCAGCAGCAACCTTTATCAGACCTGATCTGTCACCGAAGAATGGAGAAGAGTTGTCTGAAGCACCTACGCAGGTGTACATCTTGTCAACAACCATGAATTCGGCAGTTGCCATAATAGACTTTGCAGCGCCCTCGCCCTTATAGGTCTTATTGTAAGCGGCTACCAGTGTCTTCTTGCCTGTTGAATACATGTCAGGAATTGTGGTGAATGACAGTTCGTCAGCAGTAACATCCTTCGTAACACCCTGCTCGTATTGCACGGTTGCGGTGACGTTAGCAAAAGCCTCCTCAGCAGAAGTGCCCTGGAGAATCTTCATGGGTACACCTCTCAAAGTCATTGATACAGGCTGCTTGTCCTCAGCAGAGGTGTAGCCGCCAATCGGTTCGATGTTGGCCTGCAGGAAGTTGATGCAAGAACCCTCGGGAACGAAGAATATACGGATGGGACTGTTTGTACCATCAGGGTTCAGCGCTGCCAATGCGGTAGGCTGGGTATAGGTCTTTATCACAGTACCATTGCTTATCTTGACGAAGAAGACATTGGGGTCTGTACGGTCAATAGTAACTACAACGCGTCCAGCCAACTTCTCTATACCCTTGTCGGTATCAGAACCAAAGGTCAGATTGCTCTGAATCAAGCTGCGATCAATATAATCGCCCCACTCAGAGTTGCCGCTGGGCTGGTTGTCGTAACGGATGGCTCCATACTCTTTATATCCACTACCACCACGGTCAACGTCGTTGGAGATAATCATGGCGAAGTTCTTATAGGTGTTCGTGGCATTAGGATTAATGCTCAGATTGAACACCACATTGAGCTTCTCACCGTCAGGAATCTGATAGTACTTAGAGAACGCTGCCCACCAGCCTGTAGAAAAGTCTGCAGCACCAACGGTGTAAACATCCTCCTGCATACCTACCAATTCTTCCTCGTCGCCACCCTGCTGAGCATTCCTGATAGAGTCTACTCTGTCAGAAATCCAGTCGGGAGCACCAATGGAGTATAATTCGCTGCCCTCACAGCCTGTGAGCGTAAGCATTCCTAAGGCTGCTGCGCAGAAAGCAGTTGCTATTTTATTTAGATTTTTCATAATCTTTTCTGTTTTCAGTTGTTGTAAATAGTCTATTCCTTAGTTATTAGTAGGAACCTGGTGAATGGTCCAACCCTTACTGCTGATCATTCAGCGTGTTCTGGAAGATAGGCAGGAACTCGTGGCCCTGTACATAAGAGTTGAAAGAGCTCTTGCTGCAAGAAGAAGGATCAACGGGATCTTTCGGTGTGTAGGTGTACTTGCCTGCATCGAAGTCAGCCTTCTTCCATACGTTGAAGGCACCATGGGCTTTCAACTGGTTCAGACGGTCGCCGGCATAGAAGAAGCCCCAGCGGATGAGGTCGAAGCCACGACCAAACTCGCAGCCGAACTCCTTAGGACGCTCCACATTGGCAATCTGCTCGAACAGCAGGTCCTTGGTATTGAACTTGCTCTGATCCAGGTTGGCCAGCTGGGCACGGTTGCGCACCTTGTCAATCCACTTGAAGGCGTCGGCCGTAGGACCATTGATCTCGTTCTCGCACTCAGCAGCGCGCAGCAGCACGTCAGAGTAGCGCATCAGACGGAGGTTGATACCATCGTG
>OMQN01000165.1 GCA_900313235.1 uncultured Prevotellaceae bacterium
ATATCATACGATTATCGATGGGGTTACCCGCATGGCGGAGCGTCAAGGTAAACCGCTGCTTCGAAGCTGTCACCTTGACATCACAAGGACGACCTTTCAGTTCGCCAAGAGCAATCTCAACCAACTGCACAACAATGCGCAGAAGTTCTCGGTTGGATTGTTCTGCAACCACACGCTTCACGAAAGCTATTGTTGTCTCGTTTTTATTTGGTAAATAAACTACTTCATCCATAAACGTTGCAAAATTACGCAAAAGTATCTATTCTGCCAAGAAAAAGATGCACGCATTTGGGCCTTACACCAAACGCGAGCGATATTCCGTAGGAGTCATTCCATAACGACGCTTAAACTGATGACGCAAGTTAGGAGGAGTGAAACCAACTTCAAAAGCAATTTTGACAATAAACATCTCTGGGTGATGGACTATCAACTCCTGAGCTTCCTCAACACGAATATTATTAATGTACTGAGGGAATGACAATCCACCGGCATACTCGTTCAAGAGGTCATTCAGACGATGGCGACTGATACCAAAACGCTTCATCACGTCTTCACGCATCAGGTCCACATTGGCATAGAGCCGCTCGTTTCGAATAACAGAATCCATTTCCTTAAAAAAATCTTTACCCATGAGATTTATAGTTTCGTGGTGCAAAGGTATACAAAAAATAATTCAATAGGAATAAAACATATGCACGCATTTGGGATGGAGCCCAAATGAGTGCATCAAAATCAGAAAAAAACAAGCGACATCCCCGACTGACGGGAATGTCGCTCTATTTTGAGAATAAGATTATACTATACCTTGATCTCAACCTCAACACCGCTGGGGAGCTCGAGCTTCATCAGGGCGTCAACAGTCTTGGCTGTTGAGCTGTAGATGTCGATCAGACGCTTGTAGTCTGACAGCTGGAACTGCTCACGGCTCTTCTTGTTAACGAAGGTAGAGCGGTTCACGGTGTAGATACGCTTGTGGGTGGGAAGGGGAATTGGTCCGCTGATGATGGCACCAGTAGCCTTTACGGCCTTCACAATCTTCTCTGCTGACTTGTCCACGAGTTTGTGGTCGTAGCTCTTCAGCTTGATACGAATTTTCTGACTCACGATAATAAAAATTTAAAAATTAAACAATTTGATAATGTGAAACGGAGATGCCGCTAAAGAGTCATTTGCTCAGCGACAATCGTTTTCGGGCTGCAAAGGTACACATATTTTATAATATACGCAATCTCTGCAGCCCGAAGCAAGATGATATTTAAGTTTTTTTAATAGATTACAATATCTTCATTGTCTTCATCGTAGTGCCACTTACTTGATTACCTGTTTATGTCCGTTGTAGATGTAGACGCCACTCTTGGTAGGAGCATGCTGCAACTTGATGCCCTGCAGCGTGTACCAGCCATCCTGTGGCAGCTGGTCAATCTGCACAAAGCTAATCTTCGTAGGTTCGGCAGGCGAACCACTGATGGCGTTAGCCTCATAGTTCATCACATCGCTCGTAGTAGCAATCATCTCACCACCACGCTCAATGGCGAACGACAGCGGTGTGTTGTTCTCACCCTCAATGCTGAGGTAGAACAGGTTATCGCCGTCTGCTTGCAGCGTCTCACTTCCTACGACCTCGCCGTTGGCATAAGCAACCAGCTGATCGCCCTCTTCGAGGTCTACGCCAACAGCCTCAGCCACTACTGTCATGGTCATGGCAAAGCGTGAAGCGTTATGCTTAGTAGAGCCTGTATCGATGAATGTGGCACCAGGTTCATAATAAGGATAGGTGAACGATGTATTGCTGTCCTTCAGACGGTGCAGCATATATCCCTCGCCAGGCTTCATATACTTCAATGAGCCCGACCACTTGCCACCTCCTGCGCCGTCGCTGGCAAAGATGGCAAACTCATGCTGGTTCTTGATGACATCGCCAGGCATGGCCTCATCGTAATACCCAGCCAGAGCGGTGGTGATAGGCAGGTTGACCATTGGCGTATAGCCTATGCTGTTCCATCCCTTCTTGACATCGATGGTGCGGAGCTTCTCATCCCTCAGGCTGGTACCCCAGAGCGACACATCTATGTCTTCCTGAACCTTGATGCGATAGCAATACTTCTGTGACAGTCCGACAGTGCTGATATCCGTACTGGTATTGCTCATCCACTGACCGTTCTTGTAGACCAGCGTCAGGTCTTCCGTGTCCTCGGTAAGGATGTCGCCATCCTTCCATGGGAACATGCCAAGGAAGCTTGACACACGCTGGAGACTGACATTATTGACGTTGAACGATACCCAGTTCCAGCCTCTCTTGAGGTTGATTTCCTGCTCATAAAGGTCATCGGCCATCATCAAGACAGGACTGTCCATCGAACCTACTATAGACTGGTTGACGAAGTTAACCAGCACAGAGGTTGTCAGCTGCATGGTCTTGCCCGTAGCATAGTGCCACAGACGGAAGAACAGCGGTGTAACCACCGTCGTACTGTCGTAGACAGTCAGGTATACCATGCTCTGTCCTGTCTCACTGTCATACTCCACATTGGTGCGACCCATGCAGCGGTTGTTGGCATCGAAGACACCCACGATGTCGCGTGAGTCAGTGACGATGGTATTACCCACATATACCTGTCCCACCACATTCATCGTGTAGCGCATCATTTCGGGATCGACAGTCCAGTCGGGTTTCTCACCCTCGATGAC
>OMQN01000094.1 GCA_900313235.1 uncultured Prevotellaceae bacterium
ACCCTCAGCAGTAGCATTGTCAGCAACGGGGTTGGTAGAACCCTGACCCTCTACGCTCTTAATCTGAGTAGCGCTAACGCCACAAGACTTCAGATAGTTACTTACACTGTTGGCACGGTTTACAGACAGAGGCTGGTTGACAGCGTCAGAACCAGTGCTGTCGGTATGGCCATAGATGGCAACGTCGCAGTCCTTATTATCGTTCAGCACCTTAGCAAACTGAACCAGTGAGTTCTTGGCACTCTGTGAGAGGTCTGCCTTGCCGGTAGCGAACAGGATACCAGAGTCGAAGGTAACCTTGACAGCCTCCAGGCCGTTAGCGTCCTGAACGGTCTGTACCTGAGCGTTCTGAACCTGCTCAGCAGCCTTCTTAGCCTTATCCATACGGTTACCGATGATAGCACCGGCACCAGCACCTACAGCACCACCGATGGCAGCTCCAACAGCTGTGTTACCAGCAACATGTCCAATAATAGCACCCAGCAGTGCACCACCGCCGGCACCAATAGCTGCACCCTTACCAGTGTTGTTACAAGCTACAACCAAGCCCACACAGAGCAGTAATGAAAGAATTTTTGTCTTCATAATGTTATTGTTTTTAAAGTGAAACATACTTTTATGCCTGCAAAATTATGAAATAATTACGAATTATGCGTTATGAATTATGAATTATTTTGTACCTTTGCACCAAAATTTTGAATTTATTGTATAAAACATGGCAAAAGAATTAAAAGAATTAACAAAAAGGGCTGATAATTACAGTCAGTGGTTTAACGACCTTGTCGTGAAAGCCGACCTGGCTGAGCAGAGCGCCGTACGTGGTTGTATGGTCATCAAGCCCTACGGCTATGCCATCTGGGAGAAGATGCAGCAGCAGCTGGACAAGATGTTTAAGGAGACTGGCGCACAGAACGCCTACTTCCCTCTGCTGATTCCAAAATCTTTCCTGTCACGTGAGGCCGAACATGTAGAAGGCTTTGCCAAGGAATGTGCTGTGGTTACGCACTATCGTCTGCGTGCCAAGGAAGACAAGAGCGGTGTGGAGGTTGACCCCACGGCCAAGTTAGAAGAGGAGCTCATCGTTCGTCCTACCTCAGAGACCATCATCTGGAACACCTATAAGAACTGGATTCACTCATGGCGCGACCTGCCCCTGATGTGCAACCAGTGGTGTAACGTCATGCGCTGGGAGATGCGCACCCGTCCTTTCCTGCGTACCTCGGAATTCTTGTGGCAGGAGGGTCATACCGCTCATGCCACCCGTGAGGAGGCTGAAGAGGAAGCACAGAAGATGCTGAAGGTTTATGCCAAGTTTGCCGAGGAGTGGATGGCTGTACCCGTTGTACAGGGTGTGAAGAGTGAGACCGAGCGCTTTGCCGGTGCTCTGGACACCTACACCATCGAGGCTATGATGCAGGACGGCAAGGCACTGCAGAGCGGTACCTCCCACTTCCTGGGTCAGAACTTTGCCAAGGCTTTCGAGGTGACCTATCTTAATAAGGAGAACAAGCCCGAGTATGTTTGGGCTACCTCATGGGGTGTCTCTACTCGTCTGATTGGTGCACTCATTATGACCCACTCTGACGACAACGGACTGGTGCTGCCTCCGAAGTTGGCTCCTATCCAGGTAGTCATCATTCCTATTGCCACCAAGCCTGAGCAGATGGAGCAGGTCAACAAGGAGGTTACTCCTATCATCGAGGCTCTGCGTCAGAAGGGCATCACCGTGAAGTTCGACGATGCTGACAACAAGCGTCCTGGCTTTAAGTTTGCCGACTACGAGCTGAAGGGTGTTCCCGTACGTCTTGTCCTGGGTGCTCGCGACCTGGAGAACGGCACTATCGAGGTGATGCGTCGTGATACGCTGGAGAAGGAGACCCGTTCTATCGACGGTATTGCCGAATATGTAGAGCAGTTGCTCGACGACATCCAGCAGAACATCTTCAAGAAGGCCAAGGACTATCGTGATGCTCACATCTTCGAGTGCGAGAACTACGAGGAGTTCAAGGAGAAGGTGAAGGACGGCGGCTTCTTCCTCTGCCACTGGGACGGCACTGCCGAGACCGAGGCAAAAATCAAGGAAGAGACTCAGGCTACCATCCGCTGCGTACCTTTCGGCGTAGAACAGACTCCCGGTGTGGATATGGTAACTGGTAAGCCTGCTAAGGCTCGCGTCATCATAGCACGTAGTTATTAGCCATTAGCTATTAGCTATAAGCTTTTGGCTAACTGCCAACAGCTAACAAAAAGACCTGCTCGATTGAGCAGGTCTTTTTATTATAATGAGAAACAATTACTGAATGCCGTCTTCGCGCAACTTCTGTTGCCACTTCCAAGCAGACTTCAGCACCTCTTCAGTAGGTGTCTCTGCCTTCCAGCCCAACACCTTGTTGGCCTTGTCGACATTGCCCCATACCTGTTCGATGTCGCCCTCGCGACGGGGAGCGTAGGTCCAGTTGACCTTCACGCCGGTAGCCTTCTCAAAGCCCAGCACGACCTCCAGCGTAGAGAGTCCCTTACCTGTACCGATGTTGAAAATCTCTACTGCCTCTGTGTCAGGATTGTCCAGCACGCGCTCCATAGCCTTCACATGAGCCTTGGCCAGGTCTACAACATAGATGTAGTCGCGGATACAAGTCTTGTCAGGTGTATTGTAGTCGTTGCCGAAAATCTTCAGCTGCTGGCGAATACCCATAGCGGTCTGTGTGACGAAGGGAATCAAGTTCATAGGCACACCGTTGGGCAACTCACCGATGAGTGCTGTAGGATGGGCACCGATGGGGTTGAAGTAGCGCAGGATGACCGACTTGATGGGTGCACCACTATGGATATAGTCGTGGATAATCTCCTCGTTAATCTGCTTCGTGTTGCCATAGGGCGACATTGCCTTCTGCACGGGTGCATTCTCCGTGACAGGCAAGTTCTCCTGAGAGGGCTGACCGTAAACGGTACATGAACTTGAGAAGATGATGCCCTTCACGTCGTACTTCGGCATCAGCTCCAGCAGGTTGATGAGCGATACGAGGTTGTTGCGGTAGTACATCAGCGGCTTCTCCACACTCTCACCCACAGCCTTCGATGCGGCAAAGTGGATGATGCCGGCAATGTCAGGATACTTACGGAAGACACCCTCCAGCGCCTCCATGTCGCAACAGTCCACCTTCTCGAAGGCAGGACGCTGACCGGTAATCTTCTCAATACCATCAAGAACATTGATATTGGAGTTGGAAAGATTGTCAATGATAACAACTTTGTAGCCTGCCTCTTGCAGTTCTACGGTGGTGTGGCTACCAATAAATCCGGTACCACCCGTAACGAGGATTGTTTGTTTCATAGTTGGTTTGTCTATTTGTATAAAAAGCCCACTGGAGTTATCCAATGAGCTTTCTAAGTTTTTGGCGGTGCGTACGAGACTCGAACTCGTGACCTCCTGCGTGACAGGCAGGCATTCTAACCTACTGAACTAACGCACCAATATAATTTACAATTTGACTTTCCCGATTCACTCTTGGCGGTGCGTACGAGACTCGAACTCGTGACCTCCTGCGTGACAGGCAGGCATTCTAACCTACTGAACTAACGCACCAGAGTTGCATCGTTTGTCTTTTTGCGGGTGCAAAGGTAATAAGAATTTTTGGATATACAAAACTTTTTGGCGAAAAGTTTATAAAAATCTTTGCATCAGCACCGCATCATGGTATTTACGGCCATCAAAAAGCCATTCTTTTAACGTATTGTTCCTTGAAAAACCAGTTTTTGTGAATAAGCCGACAGCACCCTCGTTACTTGTTTCCACCACCGCATAGAGCTGGTGCAGATGCACCACACGCTGCGCATAGTCGCACAGCGCCTCGATGGCAGCAGTGGCATATCCCTTACGACGATGGGCATTCAGGATGACGATGCCCACCTCGGCACGCAGGTGTTGCGGTGAGAACTGCACCAAGTCGACTACACCCACGGTCTCTCCCTCGTCGTTCTCCGCCATCAGTCTGACCTGGCGGTCGGCATAGATATCGTCGCTACTGTTGGCGATATAGTCGTGGAGCGTATATCGGCTGTAGGGCACATTCGTAGCTCCCACCTGCCACAGACTCTGTTTGTTCTCTATCTGGTAGAGCAACTCCAGGTCTTCGGGTTCCATAGCTCTTAGTCTGATCATCTTTTTCTCTTGAACTCATTAGGATTGACAAAACGGCGCAGCCTGTCCATCATCATCTGTATCAGTGCCAGCGACGCACGGAAGTAGATAGCCACCTTGATAGGCAGCGACAAGAAGAAGCTCAAGTGCCCGTAGTGCTTACGGAAGAAGATGAGCATGGCCTGATAGAACGTGTGCACATAGCGGAAGCTGGACTTCTGCGTCGACTCGCCCTTATAATGGATGATGTCGTAGGGCAAGTACCAGTTCTGCCAACCGCCTTTCAGCAGACGGTAGCTGAGGTCGATATCCTCGCCGTACATGAAGTAGTCCTCATCCAACAGTCCTACCTGGTCCAGTGCCTTACGTCGCACCAGGAAGAAAGCACCGCTGACAGCCTCTATCTGTCCGGGCTCGTCCCACGACAGATGACTCATATAGTAGCGGCGTGTAGCTCCCAGCATCTTCAACATAGCCACCCAAGGCGTAGGAATAGAACGGCGCGACTCCGGAGCGCGATGTCCCTCGCGAGTAAGCATGCGCACACCTGCCCCACCCGCCTGCGGATGCTGGTCCATGAAGTCGAGCACGCCGTGCAGCGTATTCTCATAGACCACCGTGTCGGGGTTCAGCAGCAAGACATACTCCGCCTCCGAGAGACGGATGGCCTGATTGTTGGCGCGCGAGAAACCCACATTCACCTCGTTAGCAATCACTCTCACCTCTGGATGTTTCTCTTTCAGCATCGTCAAGGTATTGTCCTTGGAGTGGTTGTCAACGACAAACACCTCGCCGTCGATGCCCTGCAGTGCGCGAGCTACACTCTGCAGACACTCGTCCAGCAACTTGCTGACGTTATAGCTGACGATGACTATGCTGATTTTCTTGGCCATACGAAGGGAATACACAATAACAGGATAACACCCAGATAGAAGAAGGGTGTTGTTTGATAAATGGCATAGCAGACTGCATTGATCAACAGCGGTACTACAATCATCGCCATACGTGGCTGCCACCTTTTTTTATATAGACGCAGGGCACCATAGGCACAGAGCAGCGTAACCAGCTCCATCAGCGTCGTCAATAAGAATTGTATCGTTTCTGTGTTCATATAACTCTTCACTCTTCACTCTTAACTCTTAATTCTTCACTCTTAACTCTTCACTTCCCCTCAAAGGGAGTTCTATTCAGTATCGAGCGACCCAGCGTCACCTCATCGGTATATTCCAACTCGTCGCCCACCGAGATGCCGCGGGCAATGATGGTCAACTTCACATCCGTGAAGGGTGCCAACTTGCGGAAGATGTAGAAGTTGGTTGTGTCGCCCTCCATCGTAGAGCTCAGCGCCAGAATAACCTCCTTCACCCCACCCTGTTGGACGCGCTCCACCAGCGAGTCTATCTCCAGGTCGGCAGGACCTATGCCGTCCATGGGTGAGATGACGCCGCCCAGCACGTGGTACAGACCTTGATATTGCTGGGTGTTTTCCACTGCCATCACATCCTGGATGTTCTCCACCACACAGATGGTCGACACGTCGCGCCGAGGATCGCTACATATTGGACAGACCTCGCTGTCACTGATATTATGGCACGTATGACAGTATTTCACCTCCTGTCGCATGTGGGCGATGGCATCGGTAAACTGCAGCACGTCGGCTTCTTCACGACGCAGCAGGTTTAGCACCAGGCGCAAGGCCGTCTTGCGTCCAATGCCGGGCAGTTTGGAAAACTCCTGCACCGCCTTCTCCAGCAGTTCCGATGGATATTGTTGTTGCGTCACTTCTTAATATTTAATGTTTAATGTTTAATCTTTAATGTTTAATCTTTAATGTTTAATCTTTAATGTTTAATGTTCAATGTTCAATTTCAGATAATTCCAACCACCGCATAGACTTCTCGTCCAACTCCTCGTTGAGCACGGGCAGTCGCTTGCTCATGGTCGTTATCTCGTCGACAGAGGTCACCGCTCCGCAGAGCGCCTCTTCTATTTGTTTCTTCTCAGCTTCCAACGCGGCAATGTCCTTCTCCAACTGTTCCATCTCGCGTTTCTCCTTAAAGGACAATCGGCGACGGTCGTCATGTCGATAGCTGGCCTTGCCGGTCTGACCAGCATCCGCCGTTTTTTTCTCCCCTCCTTGGAAGGAGCCGGGGGCAGGCTGCTCTTTCTCCCACTCCCTATACTGCGTATAGTTGCCTGGGAAGTCCTTGATTTCGCCCTGTCCTTTGAACACCAGCAGGTGGTCCACCACCTTGTCCATGAAGTAGCGGTCGTGGCTGACCACGATGATGCAGCCAGGGAAGTCCTGCAGGTATTCTTCCAGAATCTGCAGCGTCACGATGTCGAGGTCATTGGTGGGCTCGTCGAGCACCAGGAAGTTGGGGTTCTGCATCAGTACCGTACACAGGTACAGTTTTCTGCGCTCGCCACCGCTGAGCTTATATACATAATTATATTGTTGCTCGGGAGTAAACAGGAAATACTGCAACAGCTGCGAGGCAGACATCTTACGTCCACTGCCCAGGTCCACATAGTCAGCGATGGCAGTTATCACATCGATGACCTTATCTTGCTCGTTAAACTGCAAGCCCTCCTGCGAGAAGTAGCCGAACTTCACCGTCTCGCCAACGACGATGCGGCCATCGTCAACGGGTTCCAGTCCCAGCAACATCTTGATAAACGTCGACTTTCCCGTACCATTGTTGCCAACGATACCCATCTTCTCAAAGCGCGAGAAGTTGTAGTAGAAGTCCTTGAGGATAACGATTTGGTTATCGGATGTTGTATACGCCTTACTGATATACTGGCACTCAAAGATTTTGCTACCAATATATACATTCGAGGCCTTCAGCCTCAGCTGGCGCTCTTCCAGGCGTTGCTTGGCCACTTTCTCCAACTCATAGAAAGCCTCCTCGCGGTAACGGGCCTTATGACCACGGGCCTGTGGCATGCGGCGCATCCATTCCAGTTCGGTACGATACAGGTTGTTGGCACGTGCCACCTCTGCCCTGCGGTTGTCGATACGCTCCTGGCGCTTCTCCAGATAGTAGGCATAGTTGCCGCGATAGGTATAGACGGTGTGGTCGTCGAGTTCCAGAATGACGCTACACACGCGGTCCAGGAAGTAGCGGTCGTGGGTCACCATCAGCAACGTCTTGTTGCCTCTTGACAGAAAGCCCTCCAGCCATTCTATCATCTCCAGGTCCAGGTGGTTCGTGGGCTCGTCGAGTATCAGCAGGTCGGGCTCTGTCAACAGCACGTTAGCCAGCGCCACACGCTTCTGTTGTCCACCGCTGAGCTGTCCCATGGGCTGCTCCAGATTTCTGATTTTCAACTGTGTCAGCACCTGTTTGGCTTTCAGTACCTTCTCAGGGACACCCTGGTGGTTGAAACAGGCATCCAGCACCGACTCCTCAGGGTCGAACTTGGGCGACTGCTCCAGCATACCCACCTTCAGGTCATTGCGAAACACGATGCTACCGCTGTCGTAGCCCTCCTTGCCAGAGAGTATCGACAGCAGCGTCGACTTACCCGTACCGTTCTTGGCTATCAGTCCCACTTTCTGGCCTTCGCCAATGGAGAAGCTGATGTCGCTGAACAGTTGCAGGGCACCAAACGATTTCGACAAGTGTTGTACATCAAGATATGGAGTCATTCCGCTTACAGTTTTCTATCGCTGCTGTCACTTTATATATCTCTTTCTCGCGTGTCATTCAAAGTGGAAGTCGGTCTTCTCTACTCCATTGCCATAAATGGTGCGGAAGTCATTCTTCATAGAGA
>OMQN01000043.1 GCA_900313235.1 uncultured Prevotellaceae bacterium
ACGGTGGTCCGCAGACATGGATGGCTGCCCAGCAGTCTACGTTGACACTGATGGAACAGGTGATTGACATGGCGAACTCGCCAGCAGCGAAGAACGACAGCGCTCACTTCTGGTTTGACGACACTCAATTTTTGATAGAGAAGGATAGCGAGCCGAAGATGACGGGAGGCTATACGTTGGCTAACAGCGTGGCAGACGCGTTGGTGCTGCAGTGCTACGAGACGGAGAGTTTCACAGCCTTTGGCCATGAGCTGACGACCGAACAGTGGCGTGCCATCTGTGCTGTGAAGGAAGTCTACGACGGACTACTCTTCACCACCCATGCTGCTGCCATCAATCTGGCATACCCCCTGGTGAGCCGCATTCGCCAGGAACTGAACAATGGCGACAGAAAGTTTATGTTCCTCTGTGGCCACGACTCTAATCTGGCTAGCATCGGTGCTGCCCTGGGCTTCCAATTCCCCAAGACAGAGAATGCACTGGAGCTGCATACACCCATCGGCTCGAAATTGGTTTTCGAGAAGTGGAGCGATGGCACAGACGACTATATTGCCATTAATCTGGTCTATCAGGCTGTCACGCAGTTGCAGGGACGTGCATTGCTCTCGATCGCAGTACCTCCTATGATCATGCCTGTCACCGTGCAGGGTCTGACGGCTAACAGCGATGGCCTCTACCGCCTTGCTGACATCGACGAACGAATGGGCAATGCAATGGCAGAGTATGAGGCCATTGAGGACGTGCCAGCATCTGTGCGAACTGTTGAGGCAGAGCGGAAACCAACCGCTGTCTACAACCTGCAGGGACAACAGTTAGAGGGTTTCCAACGTGGGGTGATTGTTGTCGGAGGAAAAAAGATAGTGCAATAAATTTGGATTTTTCCCCACTTCTTTGTACCTTTGACCTATCGGTCGAAAGTAGGCTGCATCTCGGAAATACCAAAGAAATAATTGATTTTCTTTGGTATTTCTCTCGATTTGCACTACCTTTGCAGGGCAAAAATAAAAAACTATGGTAAAAAGAAGATGGCATTGCAAGCCAGGCGAACAGCCTACGGAGCTTGACAAGCGCATCATGTACTTGGAAAACAAAGGGTGGGAAGTACCAACGCGCGACTTGATTAAGACGCCCGAACAGATAGAAGGCATACGACGCGCGGCGGTAGTAAACAACGGCGTACTCGACGAGGTTGGCAAACAGATTCGTGCTGGTATGTCAACCTTGGAGATTGATCGGATATGTCGCGACTACTGCGCGAAGCACGGTGGCATACCTGCCTGTCTGAACTATGATGTGGAGGACGGCGAGACTCCGCCATTCCCCATGAGTGTCTGCACCAGTATCAACGAGGTGGTGTGTCACGGCATCCCCAAGGCCGAGGACATCCTGGAGGAGGGCGACATTATCAATGTCGACTTCACCACTATTCTGGACGGCTATTATGCCGACGCCTCGCGTATGTATATAATAGGTAAGACCACTCCTGAGAAGGAACAGTTGGTGCGCGTCGCCAAGGAATGTCTGGAGATAGGTATGGAGGCAGCCAAACCCTGGCACGGTGTGAACGAGATAGGCAGGGCCATCCAGAAGCATGCCGACAAGTACCACTATGGTGTGGTGCGCGACCTGTGCGGCCATGGGGTAGGGAACGACTTCCACGAAGAACCTGACGTGGCCCATTTTAAGCAGCGCGGAGATGGTATGCTGTTGGTGCCAGGTATGGTGTTCACCATCGAGCCGATGATCAACATGGGGACATGGAAGGTGTTCATTGACTCGGAGGACCCATACGGTTGGGAGGTTATCAGCGACGACGAATTGCCCAGCGCGCAGTGGGAACACACACTGCTGATGACAGAACATGGTGTAGAAGTGTTATCTTATTAGTCTTATGAGCCCTATTTATATTTTAGGAATTGAGTCGAGTTGCGACGATACGTCGGCAGCGGTGCTGAAAGATGGCGTTCTGCTGTCGAACGTGACGGCTTCACAGGCCGTGCATGAGTCGTACGGCGGTGTGGTGCCTGAGCTGGCATCGAGAGCGCACCAGCAGAACGTGGTGCCCGTAGTGCATGAGGCTATCAAGCGTGCAGACATACAGAAGGAGCAATTGAGTGCGGTAGCCTTTACGCGAGGACCTGGTCTGATGGGTTCGCTGCTGGTAGGTGTCAACTTCGCCAAAGGTTTTGCCCGTTCGTTGGGTATCCCCCTCATTGACGTCAATCACCTTCAGGGACATGTGATGGCCCACTTCATCTCCTCTCCAGAAGGAGACGAGCAACACCCACCATTCCCATTTCTCTGCCTGCTGGTCAGCGGTGGTAACTCGCAGATTGTCAAGGTGAATGCCTATAACAATATGGAAGTGCTGGGACAGACCATCGACGACGCTGCTGGTGAGGCTATCGACAAGTGCTCGAAGGTCATGGGACTGGGCTATCCTGGTGGTCCTGTCATCGACCGATTGGCCCGTCAGGGTAATCCGAAAGCATACCAGTTTGCTGAGCCCCACATTCCTGGGCTGGACTATAGCTTCTCTGGACTGAAGACGTCGTTCCTCTATAACATGCGTAAGTGGGTGGAGGAAGACCCCGACTTCATCGAGCACCACAAGGAGGACATTGCTGCCTCGCTGGAGTGGACCATCGTTGACATCTTGATGAAGAAGTTGAAACTGGCTGTCAAGCAGACAGGTATTAAGCATGTGGCTGTAGCTGGTGGCGTGAGTGCCAACAATGGACTGCGCAATGCCTTCTACGACCACGCTAAGCGCTACGGCTGGACGGTGTATATCCCTAAGTTTAGCTATACCACTGACAATGCGGCTATGATAGGTATCGTAGGGTACTATAAGTTTTTGGACAAGGACTTCTGCGACATTAATGCCCCCGCATTCTCAAAGGTTACGTTTAAATAGTCAAATAGTAAATAGTCAAAATAATAAGATGGATTTTGAAAGCAAGATTATCAGCAGGGAGATTAGTCAACTGCTGTGGGAAATGGAGAAAACGGTAGGTACAGCTGAGAGTTGTACAGGTGGTCGCATAGCCGAGGCTATCATTGCCGTTCCTGGTGCATCGAAATACTTTAAGGGCGGCATCATCTCGTATGTTGATGAAATCAAGGAGTCGATGTTGGGTGTTGATTCTCAGGTGATTGCCGAGCAAACTGCTGTTTGTGAGGAAGTTGCAAAGCAAATGGTTGTCGGAGCTTGTAAGGCGCTGAACACAGACTTTGCATTGGCATCCACAGGATATGCTGGTCCTACAGGTGGTCCAAAGGAAATTCCCATTGGTACTATTTGGCTGGCCTGTGGTAACATGGAGAAACAGGTGACGATGATGATTCAGGAAGACCACGGACGTGACATCAACTTGGCCATTGCTACCAATAAAGTGATGCAACTGTTCCTTGATTTCCTTAAAAGTGAGGACAAAATAGAGATAGAAGGTTAAAAAATATTAAGAGTTAGCGTTTTCTCTCAACTTTAAACTTTAAACTCTAAACTTTTTTGTACCTTTGCACCCTGTTTGGAGTAAGTTATATTTAAGTAACAAGAAAAAATAGATAGAAATGTCTAAGATTTGTCAGATTACGGGAAAGAAGGCACAGACCTGTTCAGCAAGAAGTTCTACTATGTAGAGGAGGCTTGCTGGATTCAGTTGAAGATCAGCGCTGCTGGTCTGCGTATGATTAATAAGGTTGGTCTGGATGCTGCCCTGAAGCAGGCTGTTGCTAAAGGTTTTGTAGACTGGAAGGACATTAAAGTAATAGGATGGAGTGCACTGAGATGAAGGAAAGTGGACTGCCCGGAACAAGCCGTTATATCACGACGAAGAATCGTAAGAATACCCCCGAGAGAATGGAACTTATGAAGTATAACCCCATCCTGAAGAAGATGACTCTTCACAAGGAGATTAAATAATCTTATTTAGAGCATGGCAAAGAAAACCGTCGCTACCCTCCATGAAGGTTCAAAGGATGGTCGCGCTTATACAAAGGTTATCAAGATGGTAAAGAGCCCCAAGACCGGTGCTTACATCTTTGACGAGCAGATGGTTCCTAACGAGGCCGTAAAGGACTTCTTCAAGAACTAATGAGTCGTCCTGTCAAGTTGATGCGAGACAGATTATACGATTGAAATATAACGATAAGGTTGCAAAAATTGTTTTGCGACCTTATTTTTTTTAAAATAGTTTGTGTTTTCCGAAAAATATAGCTAACTTTGCAAGATTGAATAGAAACAAGTATCAAAATACAGATATGAACAGGAAATTTCTTTTCTTTTTGATGGCACTGGTTCTTGGCTGTGGAGCAGTCTATGCTGAGGAAGTGCAGAAGAGTGAGTTACAACAGCGAGCAGAGGCTATTGATGTTAATCAGAACATTGCGAGTGCACGTTCTATGTATATTCATGCCTTCAATGACTATATCAACAAAGGCCAGATTCGACAAGCAGCAGAATGTGGCGCCAAGGCTACAGCATTGTATTACAAGGAAAACTACTGGAAAGAGGCTTTCGACTTGCTTCGCCGTGTTGATCAGGGCATTATTGCTGATGCTAAGTCTTCGACTCTTGAGAAGGCTGCTGCCCACTATGTGGTCAGCCGTGAGCGTATGTTGATGTATATGAAGTTGCGCAAGCCCACTAACGCCATGGACTACCTGAAAATTATGGATAATCAGGCCAACCTCTCGGGTGAAGAGAAGTTGAAGGACGACTTGCTTTACAACAAAGCTATCTATTACTACACCTTTGGTCAGAATGCAGAGGGCAATGCAGTCTTCAAGGAGATGGCTGACAAACTTACCAAGCAAAAGGAGTATGGCAAGGTTGACGAGGTGTATCAGACCTTGATAGCCAATGGTCGCAAGAGCAACAGTGTCAGTCTTGTGGCACAGTCGTACAAGGGTTATATGGCCTGGAAAGACTCTACCACCGCATTGAAGTATGCAGACCAGATAGCAGACCTGAAACGGCAGATTGGCGACAATGAGCAGTCTATCGCAGAGAAAGACAGTTCGCTGACAGCCCGCATGGGATTCATCGTTGCGCTGGGTATCTTGGCAGGCATCTTGGCAGCCGCCCTGATTGTTGGTGGCGCCATCCTGTTGCGTTACATTCTGTTGACGCGTAAGCAGCAGAAGAACATTCAACTGCTGACAGACAGCAATGCGCTGAAGGCAAAGTTTATCAGCAATATTGCTGCTCAGCTGCAGCCCACCTTCCAAAAACTCGACAGTCGTAATCCGGAGGTGAAGGCGCTGATAGATTTCTCTGATCATATACAGACACTCTCGCAGTTGGAGAACTCTATGGATGAAGTAGTAGAACTTGAAGAAACGCAGATTCCTCCTTTCTGCGAGGGGCTGATGAACCAGATTCGCGACAAGGTGAAGAAAGACGTTGTGCTGCATGTCAATGCACCTAAGATGAGTGCCGACATCAATAAGGCGTACGTGTCGCATCTGTTGTTGCATCTGCTGAACAATGCAGCAGAGTACACTCCCGAAGAGGGTACCATCTCGCTGGAGTTCAAGAAACGCAGCGCTCATACTCTGCAGTTTCTGGTGTCAAACACGGGTTCGGCCATTCCCGAAGAGAAGCGTGACGACATCTTCAAACCTTTCCTCGAAATCCGCGACCTCACCAAGGGCGACGGATTGGGACTACCCATCTGTAAGCAGATGGCGTTGAAGATGAATGGCGACCTGGAGATTGATCCGGAATTTACGAAGGGCGTCCGCTTTGTGCTAGACCTGCACGTATAAAGATGTTTGATGTAAGAAGGAAGATGTAAGATGGGTATTTTCGGTTTTTTTAATAAAGAAAAGAAAGAGACGCTAGATAAAGGTCTGGAGAAGACTAAGAGTAGCGTGTTCGACAAACTGGCAAGAGCTATTGCCGGTAAGTCGAAGGTGGATGATGACGTGCTCGACAATCTGGAGGAGGTGCTGATAACCTCTGATGTAGGTGTGGAGACTACGCTGAAGATTATTGAGCGTATAGAAGAGCGCGTAGCGCGTGACAAGTATGTCTCTACCAGTGAGTTGAACGAGATACTGCGCGACGAGATAGCTTCGCTGTTGGCAGAAAACAACTCGGAAGACAACGACAATTGGGACCTGCCCAGTGACCATAAGCCCTACGTGATACTTGTGGTGGGTGTTAATGGAGTGGGGAAGACTACGACCATCGGCAAGTTAGCGTGGCAGTTCAAACAGGCAGGCAAGAAAGTCTATCTGGGAGCTGCTGATACCTTCCGTGCTGCTGCTGTAGAGCAGATATGCATCTGGGGTGAGCGCGTAGGAGTGCCTGTTGTCAAACAGCAGATGGGTTCTGACCCTGCCTCTGTGGCTTTCGACACGTTGCAGAGTGCCAAGGCCAATGGTGCCGATGTGGTGCTGATAGATACGGCAGGACGTTTGCACAACAAGGTGGGACTGATGAACGAGTTGAAGAAAATTAAGGACGTCATGAAGAAGGTGATGCCCGATGCTCCCGATGAGGTGATGCTGGTGCTCGACGGTTCTACGGGTCAGAATGCCTTTGAACAGGCTAAACAGTTCTCGGCAGTGACCAACATCAGCAGTCTGGCTATCACTAAACTCGACGGAACTGCCAAGGGTGGTGTCGTTATTGGAATCAGTGACCAGCTGAAGGTTCCTGTTAAGTACATCGGACTGGGCGAAAAGATGGAAGACCTGCAGTTGTTCAATAAGCGTCAGTTCGTGGATTCATTGTTTAAAAGCTAATAGCCAATAGCTAACAGCCAACAGCTAAGAAATATGCAGAAACCAACGGTAGATTTTATCTCTTTAGGTTGTTCCAAGAATTTGGTGGACTCGGAGACCCTGATGGGACTCTTCGAGACTAACGGCTATCAGTGTACACACGATAGCGATGACCCGCAGGGCGACATCGCTGTTGTCAACACCTGTGGCTTCATAGAGGATGCCAAGCAGGAAAGCATTGACACTATTCTGGAACTGGCTCAGGCCAAGGAGGAAGGACGACTGAAGAAACTCTATGTGATGGGGTGCCTGTCAGAGCGCTATCTGGCTGACTTGGAAGCAGAGATTCCAGAGGTGGATGGCTGGTATGGCAAGTTCAACTACACGCAGTTGCTGAATACGTTGAACCTTGAATATGGAACGCCTAACGTTCAATGTTCGACACCCAACGTCCAACGTAAGCTCACAACCCCTAGGCACTACGCCTATCTGAAGATTGCTGAGGGCTGTGACCGTCACTGCGCCTATTGCGCTATACCTATTATAACAGGTAAACATCAGAGTCGTCCGATGGGCGAGATTCTTGACGAGGTGCGCTGGTTGGTTAGTCAGGGCGTCAAGGAGTTTCAGGTCATTGCTCAGGAGTTGACCTACTATGGTGTAGACCTTGACGGTAAACAGCATATAGCAGAACTCATTGAGAAAATGGCCGAAATCGAAGGTGTAGAGTGGATACGTTTGCACTATGCCTATCCGACCCACTTCCCCTGGGACCTGCTGCGCGTGATGCGTGAGAAAAAGAATGTCTGCAACTATCTCGACATAGCCCTGCAGCACATTAGTGACCATATGCTGGAACGCATGAAGCGCCACGTGACGAAAGAAGAGACCTACGAACTGGTACGTCGCATGCGTCGTGAGGTGCCAGGCATTCATATCCGTACGACCCTAATGGTGGGATTTCCTGGTGAGACGGACGAGGACTTCCAAGAACTCATCGAGTTTACCAAGTGGGCACGCTTTGAGCGAATGGGTGCCTTTGCCTATTCTGAGGAGGACGGAACCTACAGTGCCAAGCATTATGAAGACGACGTACCCGCTGATGTCAAGCAAAAAAGACTGGACAAACTGATGCGCGTACAGCAAAATATCAGTGCCGAACTGGAAGCCGAGAAGGTGGGTAGCGTGATGCGTGTCATCATTGACCGTCAAGAGGGTGACTGGTATGTAGGCCGTACCGAGTTCTGCTCTCCAGAGGTCGACCCAGAAGTGCTTATTCCTGCCAGTGAGAAGTTGACCATTGGAGCGTTCTACGATGCCCGCATGACGGATGCGGAAGAGTTTGACTTATATGCCACGACAAAGATATGAACAACAAGGAATTTATAGCAGAATTGGCTGAGCGTACAGGGTATAGTACCAAGGACACTCAGAAGTTGGCAAGTAACCTGATTGATGCGATGGGGGATGCTTTCCAGGAGGATAACTCCATACTGATTCCCAACTTCGGAGTCTTTGAGACGAAGAAGAAGATGGAGCGCATCATGGTGAACCCTGCTACAGGGCAGCGCATGTTGGTTCCTCCCAAACTCGTGCTTAGTTTCAAACCCAACCAGACGTGGAAAGATAAACTGAAAGGAGGACAGTAAGCTATGGGAAAACTGACAATACAGGAGGTGGCAAAAATCTTGACAGAGAAAAACGCTTTAGAGCCACGAGAGGCCAACCGTTTCGCTGCCGAGATGTTTTCTATTATCCTTCAGCGTTTGCAAGAAGGAGAGACCGTCAAGGTAAAGGGTCTGGGTACGTTCAAAATCATCAACGTAGAAGCGCGCGAAAGTGTTAGTGTACGTACTGGAGCGCGTGTTGTCATAGATAGTCATGCTAAGGTAACCTTTACGCCAGATACCATCATGCGCGAGTTGGTCAACAAGCCTTTCTCGCAGTTTGAAACCGTCGTACTCAACGATGGTGTGGAGTTTGACGATATTACCGCTGAAGTTGCTCAGGAGCCTGTCGTTGAAGAGGAGCCTGTCGTTGAAGAGGAACCTGTTGTTGAAGAGGAACCTGTCGTTGAAGAGGAGCCTGTTGTTGAAGAGGAACCTGTTGTTGAAGAGGAGCCTGTCGTTGAAGAGGAACCTGTTGTTGAAGAGGAACCTGTTGTTGAAGAGGAACCTGTAGCTGAAGAGGAGCCTGTAGCTGAAGAGGAAGAACCCAAATTTGAAGAAGAGCAACCTGCTGGCTTGATTGACTTCTATGAAGAGGGAGAAGAGAATACTGGGCGCTCTTGGCTACGCTGGCTTCTGTGCGGCTTGGCTGTGTTGGTATTGTTGATAGGTGCCGCCTATGGAGGTTTCAAATATGGTCAGCAACAGCAGGTTGTAGCCCAGCCAGACACCATTGTTGTCAGAGATACCGTCTATATGGCTGATATTCAGGACGAAGGATTGGATTCTATGATAGTAGATGAACCTGCTGAAGGGTCTATAATGGACGAGATGATTTCTGCCCCAATGGCTAAAAAGGGTTCACAGGCTGATACGCCAATCAAGTCTGAGCCCCAGACAAAGCCTACACCCCAGACCAAGCCTCAGGGCAAGAACGCACCTACAGCCGAGCAACTAGACCAATGGTCTGCTAAAGACGAACGCGTCCGTCTGGGAGCCTACCGTATTGTTGGTCTGCTGCGTGAGATCACTGTGCAGGAAGGACAGACCTTCTACAGCATTTGTCGTGCACAACTGGGACCAGATATGCAGTGTTATGTAGAAGTATACAACAATCTGCCTCGTAACCCACAAATCAAGACTGGTCAAGTGCTGAAAATTCCTAAGTTGGAACTTAGGAAGCGCCGCCAATAGAATATAATAATTATAATAGGATTGAAAAGTTTCTTAAAATGTAAGTTTTAGGAAACTTTTTTAATATTATTTAGGTGTATCGCCCTATGTATTCAGCGTGGAAATGAGTACTTTTGCAATCTGTTAAAAAGTAAATACTAATAATTAAGAATAATATGGCAGAAGCTATTGACATCCGCGAACTGAACCTGCGGATAGAACAACAGAGTGGATTCGTTACCAATTTGGTGACGGGTATGGATCGAGTAATCGTAGGACAGAAACACTTGGTAGACTCTTTACTCATTGGTTTGCTGAGTGATGGAAATATCCTTTTAGAAGGTGTGCCAGGTTTGGCTAAGACGTTGGCTATCAAGACGCTGTCGCAGTTGATAGATGCAACATACAGTCGTATACAGTTTACCCCCGACTTGTTGCCTGCTGACGTGACGGGTACGATGATTTACTCGCAGAAGGATGAGAAGTTCCAGGTGAAGAAAGGTCCCGTATTTGCCAACTTCGTATTGGCAGACGAAATCAACCGTGCACCAGCAAAGGTACAGAGCGCCTTGCTCGAGGCCATGCAGGAGAAACAGGTCACCATTGGTGCCGACACCTTTGAATTGCCCAATCCCTTCTTGGTGATGGCTACGCAGAACCCCATCGAGCAAGAAGGCACCTATCCGTTGCCTGAAGCCCAGATGGACCGTTTTATGCTGAAGGTCGTCATTGGCTATCCTACCATTGAAGAGGAGAAGAAGATTATCCGTGAGAACATTGCTGGTGCACTGCCCACCGTTTCTCCCGTGACAACCGCTGAAGAGATTGTCAAGGCCCGTGAGGTTGTTCGCGAGGTATATATTGACGAGAAGATTGAGCAGTATATTGCCGACATCGTCTTTGCCACCCGCTATCCTGACCGCTATGGTCTGAAGGATATGAAGGACATGATTTCGTTTGGTGGTTCGCCACGTGCCTCTATCAATCTGGCCAAGGCAGCACGGGCTTATGCCTTCATTAAGCGTCGTGGCTACGTGGTTCCTGAGGATGTGCGTGCTGTGGCTTACGACGTGCTGCGCCATCGTATTGGTCTGACCTACGAGGCCGAGGCCAGCAACATCAATAGCGAGGAAATCATCTCAAAGATTATCAATAAGGTCGAAGTGCCCTAATGGAGACTTCTGAGATATTAAAAAAGGTACGGAAGATTGAGATCAAGGCCCGTGGCCTGAGCTCGAACGTCTTCGCTGGGCAATACCATTCCGCCTTCAAGGGTAGGGGTATGGCCTTTAGTGAGGTGCGCGAGTATCAGTATGGCGACGACGTCCGCGATATCGACTGGAACGTGACGGCCCGCTTTCATCGCCCCTATGTCAAGGTGTTCGAGGAAGAGCGTGAACTCACTGTGATGCTGCTCATCGATGTCAGTGGTTCGCTGGACTTTGGTACGCAGCGCCAGATGAAGCGCGACATGGTGACCGAGATTGCTGCTACCATTGCCTTCTCGGCTATCCAGAACAACGATAAGATTGGCGTCGTGTTCTTCTCCGACCGCATTGAGAAGTACATACCGCCTAAAAAAGGTCGCAAGCATATCCTTTATATCATCCGCGAGATGCTTGACTTCCATCCGGAGTCTAAGCGCACTGATGTCAAGCAGGCTTTAGAGTTTCTGACCAGCGTTGCCAAGCGTCGCTGTACTGCCTTTGTACTCAGTGACTTCTACGACCGCCAGGACTTCCTGCAGCCCCTGCAGATAGCTAATCGCAAGCACGACGTGGTGGCGCTTCAGGTGTACGATATCCGTGCCCGCGAATTGCCCGATGTAGGACTGATGCGTGTGGTCGATGCCGAGACGGGTCATGAACAGTATATTGATACCAGCAGTCGCAGCCTACGTCAAGCCCATGAGCGCTATTGGCAGAACCGCCAACAGCTGTTGCGTGACACGATGACCAGGAGCAATGTCGACCTGGTCAGCATTGCCACCAATGAAGACTATGTCAAGGCCTTGCTGATGTTGTTTAAACAACGTAGTTGAATGAAAAGATTATTATCGATTATACTTCTGATAGCTGGTGCCATAAGCACTTATGCGCAAGCAAGCGTAGATGCTAAGATTTCGCCCATCGAGATGATGATTGGCGAACAGGCCGAAGTTACTGTCAGCGTACAGGCCGACGAGACTGCGAAGGTAGATTTTCCCACCTTCAAGCCCCGTCAGGAGTTGGTTCCTGGTGTCGAGGTGCTCGACGCCAAAAGTCCAACGCCCCACACCCTCGTGTTGACGCTGACCAGCTTCGACGGCAACCTCTACCACCTGCCTCCCTTCAAGGTGAAGGTCAATGGTAAGGAGCTGAAGACCTCTGACCTCGCGCTGAAGGTGGTAGAGATGGAAGTCGACACCACGAAGATGGACCAGTTCTATGGTCCTAAGGATGTGCAGGATGTACCCTTCCAGTGGAGCGACCTCTCGCTGAGTTTCTGGCTCAGTGTACTGTTGCTGTTGTTGATAGCCCTCAACTACTACCTCTACCTGCGTCTGCGCGACAACAAGCCAATCATCACGCATATCAAGATTGTAAAGCGTCTGTTGCCCCACCAGAAGGCTATGAAGGAAATTGAGCAGATCAAGGCCGACAAGATGGTTAGCTCCGAGAACCAAAAGGAGTACTATACCAAGCTGACAGACACCCTGCGCCGCTATATTGAGGAGCGCTATGGCTTCTCGGCCATGGAAATGACGAGCTCCGAGATTATTGAGCGTCTGATGCAGACTGACCAGCAGTCACTCGACGAACTGCGCCAGCTGTTCATGACCGCTGACCTCGTGAAGTTTGCCAAGTATTCGACGATGATTAACGAGAATGACGCCAACCTGGTCAACGCCATCGACTTCATCAACCAGACGAAGCAAGAGAACCAGCCCACAGAGACTGTCGAGAAACCGCAACTCTCAGAGGCAGACCAGCGTTCGCAGAACGAGCGTCGTGTGCTGAAAACCGTTATCTGGTCGTTGGCCGTCGTCTCGGTAGCCCTCTTCGGCTTTGTGCTCTATAATGTTTATCAACTGATGTACTGATATGGAATTTGCCAATAAAGAATACTTGTTTCTGCTGCTCCTGCTGATACCTTATTTAATATGGTATCTGATGTACAGGAAGAAGAGCGAGCCCACGATGCGCATGAGCGACACGATGGCCTACCGCTATGCGCCACGCTCATGGAAAGTCGTACTGATGCCCATCCAACCGATATTGCGCATTGCCGTTTTCGTCTTGGTGGTGTTAGTGCTGGCGCGCCCGCAGACCCAGAATTCATGGAAGAACCAGACGATGGAGGGTATCGACATCATGCTGGCTATGGACGTGTCGACGTCGATGCTGGCTGAAGACCTGAAGCCCAACCGTATGGAGGCTGCCAAGCAGGTTGCTGCAGAGTTCATCACAGGTCGCCCCAACGACAATATCGGACTCTCAATCTTTGCCGGCGAGGCCTTCACTCAGTGCCCTATGACCACCGACCACGCATCGCTGCTGAACCTGTTGCAGAACGTCCGCACTGATATGGCCCAGCGCGGTCTGATAGAAGACGGTACAGCCATAGGTATGGGACTCGCCAATGCCGTCTCCCGTCTGAAAGACTCCAAAGCCAAAAGCAAAGTTGTCATTCTGCTGACGGACGGTAGCAACAACCGCGGTGACCTGTCGCCGTTGACGGCAGCAGAGATAGCCAAGAGTTTTGGCATCCGTGTATACACCATTGGTGTGGGTACCAACAAGGTAGCCCCTTACCCGATGACTGTTGCTGGTGGTGTGCAGTATGTTAACATCCCTGTGGAGATAGACACCAAGACCTTGAGCGAGATTGCTGTTGCTACCAATGGTGACTTCTATCGCGCCACCAATAACAAAGAGTTGCAGCAGATTTACAAAGAGATTGACAAGTTGGAAAAGTCGAAACTCAACGTCAAGAAGTTCAGCAAGCGTTACGAGGCTTACCAGCCCTTCGCCATTGCTGCCGCCCTGCTATTGCTCTTAGAGATGTTGTTGCGCATAACGATATTCCGAAGACTCCCATAAAATTGCCAAATAGTAAATCGTCAAATAGTAAATATACTCGATGTTTAGATTCGAAGACCCCATATATCTCTATCTGTTAGCTGTCATCCCCGTGTTGGCAGTGATACGCTGGCTGATGATACGCCAACAGAAGAAACGCCTGCGCCGCTTTGGTGACCCCGAGTTGGTGAAAGAGCTGATGCCCGATGTCTCCCGTTTCCGTCCGTTGGTCAAGTTCAGCATTCTTCTGTTTGCTTTAGCCTTGCTCATCGTCATGCTGGCGCGTCCGCAGTTTGGCACTAAGATTAGTCACGAGAAGCGTACAGGCATAGAGACCATCATCGCGATGGATATCAGTAACTCCATGTTGGCAGAAGATGTGACGCCCAGTCGTTTGGACCGTTCGAAGATGATGGTTGAGAACCTCGTTGACAACTTCACCAACGACAAGATAGGACTTATCGTCTTTGCCGGTGACGCCTTCATCCAACTGCCTATCACCAGCGACTACGTCTCTGCCAAGATGTTCCTGTCCAGCATCGACCCCTCGATGATAGCCACACAGGGTACAGACATCGCTAAGGCTATCTCTATGGCGTCGCACAGTTTTACCCAACAAGAAGGCGTCGGCAAGGCCATCATCGTCATTACCGATGGTGAAGACCATGAAGGTGGAGCCCTCGATGCCGCCAAAGAAGCCCAGGAACGTGGCCATCGCGTCTTTGTGTTGGGCGTGGGTTCTCCCAAGGGTGCTCCCATTCCTACAGGCGATGGCGACTATATGAAGGACAATACGGGGCAGACTGTGATGACGGGTCTCAACGAAGAGATGTGTCGCCAGATAGCTCAGGCGGGCGGTGGTGCCTATATCCATGTAGAGAACAACAGTAGTGCCCAGGAAAAACTCGACGAAGAACTGGACAAGTTGGCCAAGAAGGAGATATCTTCCACCATCTATAGCGACTACGACGAACAGTTCCAGGCTGTGGGTATCCTCGTTCTGCTGCTACTTATCATTGAGGCCTGCCTCTTGGAGGTCAAGAACCCGCTGCTGAGAAATATCTCACTGTTCAAGCGCAAGAAGGTCGCAACCGTCCTCGCCCTCTTGCTGATAGCAGGTACGGCAGCTGCCCAGAGCGACCGCCAGTATGTGAATCAGGGTAACAAGCAGTTTCGTGCTGGCAACTATGCCGATGCCGAAGTGCTCTATCGCAAGGCCATCGAGAAGAATCCCCGCAATCCGCAAGCCGTCTATAATCTGGGTGTAGCTTTGCTGAAACAGCAGAAAGACTCAGCCGCCGTCCAACAATTTATGGATGCCGGTAAGATAGAAACCAATCCCTTGCGCCGTGCCCAGTCGTACCACAATGCGGGAGTCATTTGTCAGGGCAAGAAGATGTATGGAGAAGCCATCGACGTCTATAAGGAGGCTCTGCGCAACAATCCTGCCGATGACGAAACACGCTACAATCTGGAACTCTGCAAGCGTCAGCAGAAGCAGCAGCAACAACAGCAGAAGCAGCAACAACAGCAGCAGAAGCAAGACAAACAGCAGCAGAAGCAAGAAGAAAAGAAAGACGAGCAGAAGCAGCAGCAACAGCAACAGCAGCAACAGATGAGTCGCGAGAATGCCGAGCAGATGCTGAATGCAGCCCTGCAAGAAGAAAAGCAGACCCAGCAGCGCATGAAGAAGGCTCAGCAGCAGCCTAACCGTCGCAAACTGGATAAGAATTGGTAATGATAGACATGAAAAGATATACAACGCTGATAATTCTAACGATGATGGTCGTGGGCGCTATTGCCCAGTCGCTGACAGGCCGTGCTCCCTCGCAGGTTGCTGTGGGCGAGCAGTTCCGCCTGACCTATACTATCAATACGCAGGATGTCCGTGGGTTCCGTGCTGGCAACATCCCTGATGAATTAGAAGTACTTATGGGTCCCAGCACGTCGACACAGTCGAGCTTCCAGATGGTCAACGGTCACACGTCGAGTACGTCGTCAGTGACCTATACCTATATCGTCGTAGCTACTAAGAACGGTACATTTACCATTCCACCCGCCCATTGCACTGTCGACGGTAAGACCGTCACCTCTAACGAGTTACGCATCAAGGTCAGCGGACAGGCTCAGCAGGGTGGTCGCCAGCAGGGCGGACGCCAGCAGGGTGGGGGCAATGGCGAGATGCGCTCTGCAGGTAGCTCCATCTCTGGCAGTGACCTATTTATTCACGTCAGCGCTTCAAAGCGTCATGTCCGCGAACAGGAACCCATCCTGTTGACCTACAAGGTGTACACGCTGGTTAGCTTGACACAGCTCAGCGGTAAGATGCCCGACCTGAAGAGTTTCTACACCCGCGAGGTGCCCCTGCCTCAGGAGAAGAGCTTCAAGATTGAAACTTTTAATGGTCGCCAGTATCGTACCGTCACGTGGCAGCAGTATGTCATGTTCCCCCAGGCTACTGGTAAACTGGAAATTCCAGCTATTACCTACGAAGGTATCGTTGCCATGCAGAACCGCAACATCGACCCCTTCGAGGCCTTCTTCAATGGAGGATCGGGATATATAGAAGTCAAGAAGCAAATCAAGGCCCCCGCCATCACCATTCAGGTAGACCCGCTGCCCCAGCGCCCTGCCAACTTCTCAGGCGGTGTAGGCTCCTTCAACATCTCAGCCACCATTGACAAAACGGAGGTCAAGGCCAACGAACCCATCAATCTTCGGGTTGTTGTCAGTGGTGCCGGCAACATGAAACTGTTGAAGCAGCCCGTCGTCAAGATGCCTAAGGACTTCGATGCCTACGATGCCAAGGTTACCGACAAGACCAAGCTGACCGTCAATGGTTTGGAGGGCAGCATAGTCTATGACTTCCTTGCCGTTCCTCGTCATCAGGGCTCCTACGAGATTCCGCCGATAGAATACACCTATTTCGATACCAAGACCAATAGTTACCAGACGCGTCGTACCGAAGGTTTTACGCTGAAGGTAGCCAAGGGCGAGGGACAGACCACCGTAGCCTCCTTTGCTGGTCAGGAGGATGTCAAGCAGTTGGGCAGCGATATCCGTTACATCCATACAGGCCCTTCTGAGCAGCATGGCGTTGACGAGTTCTTCTTCGGCTCTGTCACCTATTGGGTGTCGTTGGCCGTCCTCGTTGTCATCTTCCTGTCGCTGTTCATTATCTTCCGCCATCGTGCCATTGAGAATGCTAACATCGTCAAACAACGTGCCGGCAAGGCCAACAAGGTCGCAGTGAAACGTCTGAAGAAGGCTGCCAAACTGATGAAGACAGGCAAGGACGGTGAGTTCTACGACGAGGTGATGCGTGCGCTGTGGGGCTATGTCGGTGACAAGTTGAACATGCCTGTCGACCAACTGTCGCGTGAGAATATCACTGAGCAGTTGTCCTCCTACAACGTTTCTGACGAGACCATCAGCCAGTTCATAGGAGCCCTCGACGAGTGTGAGTTTGCACGCTATGCTCCAGGCGATGCTACTGGAAACATGAACAAGGTGTATGATGCTGCCCTTACGGCCATCACACAGATAGCCAACACGATGAAGAAGTCAAAGAACATCAAACCTCTGGCCGTGCTGCTCATGCTGCTTGTGCTGCCGCTGACTGTCAGCGCTGCCACCAAGGAGAAAGCCGACAGCCTCTATGCTGCCGAACACTACCAGGAGGCTGCCCGCCAGTATGAGTCACTCCTCAAGCAGGGTGTCTCGTCCGACCTGTACTATAACCTCGGCAACTGCTACTATCGCATGGACGATATAACGCGTGCCGTCCTGAACTACGAACGTGCCCAGTTGCTGTCGCCTGGCGACCGCGACGTGCGCCTGAACCTGCAGATGGCGCGTTCCAAGACCATCGACAAGATAGTCCCTGAGTCAGAGATGTTCTTCGTCACGTGGTATCACTCGCTAGTTAACCTGATGAGTGTCGACGGGTGGGCCCGCATGGCGCTGGTGTCGCTGGTTATTGCCATTATCCTGGCACTGGCCTATCTTTTCAGCGACCGCATCTGGTTGCGCAAGGTAGGTTTCTTCGTGGGTCTGCTGTTCTTGGTGGTCTTTGCCCTCAGCAACCTCTTCGCCTATCAGCAGAAGCAAGCCCTCGTATTCCGCTCTGGCGCCATCATTATCCGCTCGGCAGTCACTGTCAAGAGTACGCCCGCCAGCAACGGTACCGACCTCTTCATCCTACACGAAGGCACCAAGGTGACTATCACCGACAACAGCATGAAGGAGTGGTGCGAGATACGCGTAGCTGACGGTAAGGAAGGTTGGTTGCCAACAAAAGACTTGGAGGTTATTTAGAAGGAGTTAAAGGAGTTAAGGAAGTTAAAGGAGTTAAAGGAATGGAGGAAATCATTCAGTTTGACAAACAATTGCTGCTGATGGTCAATGGCAGCGATTCCGTGTTCTTGGACTATGTCATGATGACGCTGACCAATGCGCGAACGTGGATACCCCTCTACCTGTCGCTACTCTATGTCGTCATCATGACGCACAAGCCCAACTGGCGCGAAGTATTCTTCGTCCTTGCTGGTGCCGGACTGTGTGTGCTGCTGGCTGGCACCGTCGACGACGAAATAGTCAAACCGCTGGTGGCTCGCTGGCGACCCACACACGACCCAGAGATAGGTTCACTGGTTGATGTGGTCGACGGCTATCGTGGCGGCAACTACGGGTTCTTCTCGGCACATGCCTCCAACACGTTCAGCATTGCGCTGTTCTTCTCGCTGCTTATGCGCCACAAGCTGTTTGTTGCTTTCATGGTCTGCTGGTCACTCGTCAACTGCTGGACGCGCATGTATCTGGGTGTCCACTATCCTGGCGATATCACCGTTGGACTGCTTTGGGGAGCCCTCGTCGGCTACAGCGTCTATCGTCTCTATTGCCGCGTCACCATTCCCGTGCGTTACGACATGCGCCACCTTTATGTCCCCATCGCCGTGCTTTGTCTGACAATCGTCTTTGCCCTGGTGCGGGCGGCTATCATTACATGGATATAAAGAAAATCGGGTAATTGCTTTGTCTTTTGCCTGTTTTTTTGTAATTTTGCACCCGATTTGTAAATAGTAAAATCGTCAAATCATTAAATCGTCAAATAGAAAAATAGTCAAATAGTCAAATAACGAGATGAATATATCTTATAAATGGTTGAAGGAGTACGTTGATTTCGACCTTACCCCACAGCAGGTGTGCGATGCACTGACATCCACAGGTCTGGAGGTCGACGCACTTGAAGAAGTACAGAGTATCAAGGGCGGTCTGAAGGGACTTTACGTCGGTAAAGTGCTGACGTGCGAGATGCACCCAGACTCAGACCACCTGCATGTAACAACAGTAGATTTAGGCAAGGGCGAGCCTCAGCAGATTGTCTGCGGTGCCCCCAACGTGGCAGCAGGCCAGAAGGTCATCGTGGCCGATCTGGGCTGTGTGCTCTATGATGGCGACAAGGAGTTTGTCATCAAGAAGTCCAAGTTGCGCGGCGTTGAGTCGTTGGGCATGATTTGTGCCGAGGACGAGATTGGCATTGGCACTGACCATGCAGGTATCATCGTGCTGCCTGAGGATGCCGTTGTCGGTACTCCCGCAGCAGAATACTACCACCTGGAGAGCGACTGGCTCATCGAGGTGGATATCACCGCCAACCGTGCCGACGCCCTCTCTCATTGGGGCGTGGCTCGCGACCTGTATGCCTGGCTGAAGCAGAACGGCTACAAGACCGCCACCCACAAGCCTGTGGCCAGCAATTTTGTCGTTGACGACCACAGCCTCCCCATCGACGTGGAGATCGAGAACACCGAGGCTTGCAAGCGCTATGCCTGCGTGAGCATTACCGGTTGCGAGGTCAAGGAGTCGCCCGAATGGCTGAAGAACAAGCTCAGTGTGATTGGATTACGTCCAATCAACAACATCGTCGACATCACCAACTACGTCATGATGGCACTGGGTCAGCCCCTGCACTGTTTCGATGCCGATATGGTCAAGGGTCACAAGATTGTTGTCAAGACGATGCCCGAGGGTACGCCCTTCCAGACGCTGGACGGTGTAGAGCACAAACTCTCTGACCGCGACTTGGCTATCTGCAATGCCGAAGACCCCATGTGTATTGCTGGCGTTTTTGGCGGAAAGGGTAGTGGTACCTATGAAACCACCAAGAACGTCGTGCTGGAGTCGGCCTACTTCCATCCCACATGGATTCGTAAGTCTGCCCGTCGTCACGGACTCTCTACCGACGCCTCGTTCCGCTTCGAGCGTGGTATCGACCCCAATGGCACCATCGAGGCCCTGAAGTATGCTGCCCAGCTCTGCAAGGAGTTGGCTGGCGGTAAGGTGTCAATGGACATCAAGGACGTCTATCCTGAGAAGATGGAGAATGCCGTCGTCGACCTGCAGTACAGCTACGTTCACTCACTCGTGGGCAAGGACATTCCCGTAGAGACCATCAAGAGCATCTGCGAGAGCCTGGAGATGAAGGTGCTCGAGGAGACTGCCGAGGGTTTGCGACTCGAAGTACCCGCCTATCGTGTCGATGTGCAGCGTCCCTGCGACGTCGTAGAGGACATCCTGCGCATCTATGGCTATAACAATGTGGAGATACCTACTCAGCTGAAGTCCAGCCTCGTCATCAAGGGCGAAGAAGACCAGAAACACAAGTTGGCCAATCTGGTCAGCGAACAGCTGGTGGGCGCTGGCTTCAACGAGATTCTGAACAACTCGTTGACCAAGTCGGCATACTACGACGAAGCACAGAATGCTTCACTCGTCCACATCTTGAACCCGCTCAGCAGCGACCTTAACGTGATGCGCGGCACCCTGCTGTTTGGCGGTTTGGAGAGCATCGAACACAATGCCAAGCGCAAGAATGGTAACTGCCACTTCTTTGAGTTTGGCAACGTCTATAGCTTTGACCCTGAGAAAGAGAATCAGGACGACCCCATGCAGGCCTACAAGGAGCAGTACCACATGGCACTGTGGCTGACAGGCAAGCGCGTAGAGGGTTCGTGGGCTCACGCCAACGAGGACACCTCCTATGCAGAACTCGACGCCTATGTGCAGAACATTCTGGCACGCATCGGTGTACAGCCAGGCATGCTTGTTCGCAAGAAATCAGAGAACGCTATCTTCTCTACTGGTCTCACCATCGAGAACCGTGGTGGCAAGAAACTCATCGAGATGGGTGTGCTTACCAAGAAGCTGCAGAAGCAGTTCGACATCGATACACCAGTATACTATGCCGAACTCAACTGGACTGCGCTGATGAAGGTCGTACGCAAGCAGAAGGTACTCTACACCGAGATTGCCAAGTATCCTGCCGTCAGCCGCGACCTCGCCCTGCTCATCGACAAGAACGTAGAGTTCGCCCAGATTGAGCAGATAGCCCGTCAGACGGAGAAGAAATTCCTGAAGAAGGTCGAGCTCTTCGACGTCTACGAGGGCGATAAACTGCCCGCTGGCAAGAAGTCGTATGCCGTCAACTTCATCCTTCAGGATGCTGAGAAGACAATGGGTGACAAGCAGATCGAAGCAATCATGACTAAACTCATCACCAACATCAAGAAGATGTTAGGTGCTGAGCTTAGGTAACCAATAACCAATAACCAATAACCGTTGGCTGCGCAATATGGACAAGAATAATCCGATAGCTCAAATGACCAAGGATTTTGCACTTCGAATTCTTAAGTTGTGTAATTATCTTGGCGATGAGAAGAAGGAATATATTCTTTCCAAACAAATTTTGCGTAGTGGAACTAGTATCGGTGCAAATATCCGTGAGGGTATTTATGCACAGAGTAAGGCTGATTTCATTAATAAATTGAGTATTGCCTTAAAGGAGTCTAGTGAAACGGAATATTGGTTGGAATTGTTACATGAATCTGGTTATCTGAGTGATGCAGAATATAAGTCAATATATGATGACAATAGTAAAATATCAGCAACATTAATTAATATTATTAAGAAGTCCAAAACCTCTGCCAAATAACGGTTATTGGTTATTGGTTAACGTTTATTGTTTTTTATGGGAAGAGCATTTGAATATCGTAAAGCTGCGAAACTGAAGAGATGGGGCCACATGGCCAAGACATTCACCAAGATTGGCAAGCAGATTGCCATTGCCGTAAAGGCTGGCGGTCCAGAGCCC